>NZ_JBVJKF010000002.1:589490-688901 GCF_055585365.1 Streptomyces sp. NPDC053432 | reverse complement strand
GGCTTGCCGGCGGCCTTGAGGACCTTGTTCAGGAGCGTCAGGTCGTAGATGCCGGCCAGGTCGGGCTGCTCGATCAGCTTGGCCTTGACCGCGTAGTCGGCCTGCGCCTTCAGCGTCGAGGCCAGCGGGTCGTCGGTGACGAGGATGCTGGGCCACGCCGGGTCGATGACGGCGGCGTCCAGCGGCTTGCCGCCCTCCGCGGCGAGCTTGGCGTTGGCCGAGGCCTTGGCCTTGTCCTGGTTGGAGTGGATCCACTCGTTGGTCTTGACGGTGCCGCGCAGGACGGCCTCGACGACGTCCGCGTGCTCCTTGAGGAACTTCTGCGACACGATGATGTTCGTGATCACGAACTTCTTGTCGGGCCACAGGTCGGTCTCGTCGAGGAGGACCTTGGCGCCCTCGGAGACGAGCTTCGAAGCGGTGGGCTCCGGGACCCAGGCGCCGTCGATGGAGCCCTGCTTGAAGGCGTCGGGGGTGACCTTGTTGTCGGTGCGGACGACGGAGACGTCGCCCTTGCCGGACTCGGGGTCGACCGACCAGCCCTTCTCCGCGATCCAGTTGAGGAACGCGACGTCCTGGGTGTTCCCCTTCTGCGGGGTGGCGATCTTCTTGCCCTTGAGGTCGTCCAGGGTCTTGATCCTGTCCGGGTTCACGACGAGCTTGACGCCGCCGGAGGCCGAGCCGGAGATGATCCGCAGGTTGGAGCCCTTGGACTTGACGTAGCCGTTGATCGAGGGCGAGGGGCCGATGAAGCCGATGTCGAGGGAGCCTCCGTTGAGGGCCTCGATCTCGGACGGGCCGGCGTTGAAGGACTGCGGCTTGATCGTGGTGCCGCCCAGCTCCTTCTGGATCAGGCCCTCCTGCAGACCGACCAGCGCGGTGGCGTGCGTCAGGTTGGGGAAGTACCCGATCCGGACCTCGGAGGCCGACAGCTTCTGGCCTTCGGGCGCAGCCGCGCCGGCCGGCTTGTCCTCGGTCTTCTTCGCCTCGGAGCCGTAGCCGCAAGCGGTGAGCAGGAGGGGAAGGGCTGCGGTGACGGCGATGGCGCGGAGGGCGGTGAGCGGTCTGGCGGCAGACACGGGGGTGTCCTTTCACGGGATGGGGCGTCGGGGAAGTGGCGGGGGCACGCGGCCGGGGCCCTCGGCGGGCACGGCACCGCACCGGGCGGCGGCCGGTGATGGGACCGTCGTCTCAGGTGGGGAAACCGCAAGGTGCCGTGGACCAGCGGGGCCGGGCTGTCGGGCCGCGTGTGTCGCAGGCCGCGCTCGGAGGTGACGCGTGGCGGCGAGGCAGGCGGAGTGGGCCGCCGGGCCTGCGGAGAGCGGGGGTGCCGGGGCCGGGGCGCGCGGCGGTGACCGGCGCGCGAGCCGGAACCCGGGTCAGGCGGACTGACAGATGGCGCTGGACGTACGCGCCAGGTCGATGTGCCGGCGGGTGGTCAGGACGGGCAGAAGAATGGCTGATTCATGTATTGCTCGCACGGCCACCCCTCATTCCTAGTTTTCCTACCGGGCTGGTAGGCATCTTGGCAGACGACGGGGATCGCCCCAAGGGGTCGTCCGAATGATGGACGAACTTATCTCGGTGAGTGAGAACGAGCAGGTCAGGGACGTGCCTCTACAGCTCAGGGATTGGTCCAGGCCTCGGGAGTGTGCGTCAGTGCGGACACGTCGGCCGGCAGATCGGCGCCTGCGACGTCGGCGAGCGTCACGCCGTCGAGGATCTCGCGCACATTGGCGCGAAGGGCGATCCACAGGGGCAGCAGGGACGTGGCCGGCCCGGTGTACGAGAGGTCCGGCGGGCGGACGCCGCGCACGGAGACGAGCGGGCCGTCCACGATGCGGATGACGTCCGCGATGGTGATGGACCAGGCGGGCTTGGCCAGCCGGTAGCCGCCGTTGCCGCCGCGCTGGCTGAGCACGAGGCCGCCCCGGCGCATGTCGTTCAGGATGCCCTCGAGGAACTTGTGCGGGATGTCCTGGGCGTCGGCGATGGCCTCGGCCTTCACCGGCCCGTCGTCCTCCGACGACGCGAGCTGCAGTGCGGCACGTACCGCGTAGTCCGCCCTGGCTGAGATCCGCATGGGTGCATTATCCCGTACGGATCAGGGCGCGTCCGCGCGGGCGGGGCGGGCCGGGGGCCGCCCGGGCGGGCCCCGCTCAGCGGAAGACGGCGGCCGGCACCCGGTGGGGGGCGTTGAGGTAGTGCTCGCCGATGGAGCGCAGGCGGTGTGCGACCGGGTGGTGGGCCGTCAGCACGCGGGCGTTGCGCCAGAAGCGGTCCAAACCGGGGGCGTCGGCGAGTTCCAGGACCCGTGCGGTGATGTGCAGGGTGGCCTTGGAGGTCACGGTCTCGGCCGTGGCGACCAGGGCGGCGACGTCCGCGGGCTCCTCGCCGTCGAGGTGCGTGCCCGTGTCCAGGGCCAGCGCCATCGCCTCCGTCGCCCGGTCGGCCATGGCGGTGGCGGTCTGGGCGGCGGAGGCGAGTTCCCCGTACGTGAGCAGGAGGTCCGGGTGCTCGCCGGGAAGCCGATGGGCGCGACCGCCCCTGCTGAGGTCGCGGGCCTCGACGAGGGCGCCCTCGGCGATACCGAGGCCGACGTGACACAGGGCGAGCCGGAGCGCCGGCCCGGCGAGGGCGGTGAACGGCGCGGTCGACTCCTCGTCGTGCGGGCGCCGCCCGAGCACCTGCTCGGGCGTGACGGCGACCCGTTCGAGGACGACGTCGCCCGCGCCGGCGACGCGCTGCCCGAGCCGGTCGTGGGCGGCTTCGACGGTCACGCCCTGCGCGCCGGGCGGGATCCGTACGACCAGGACGTCACCGGTGCCGGAACAGACGGCGTCCAGCACGATCTGGTCCGCGACGCCCGCGGCCGTGTCCACGGACCGGCGCCCGTTCAGTACGTAGCCGGTGCCGCGCGGCCTCAGCGTCAGGTCCGGTCCGGCCGCGTCCTCGTCGGGCGCGGGGTTGCGGACGGCACCCGTCCACAGCCACTGCTCGCGCGCCGACGCCTCCTCCAGGGCGGGCGCCTGGTGGCGGGCCGCGTAGAAGCGTGCGCTCCAGGCGTGCGCGTAGTGGCGGGCGAGCACCTCGCCGACGGAGCTGTCCGCCGCGGAGATCTCCCGTATGACGGCGCACCCGGTACGCCAGTCCGCCCCGCGGTCGGGCCTGGGCGGGGTGAGGGCCGCCAGCAGTCCGGCCTCGCGCAGCCGCGCCGTCTCGTCGAGCGGCGGCTTTCCCGCCTGGTCGCGGGCGATGGCGTCCGTGGCGAGGTCGTCCGCCACGTCGCGGGCGGTACGCAGGAGCGCGTGGCGCTGCTCTTCGGCAGGCCGGACGGCGGTGGTCATGGGGGCTACTCCGGAGCGTCGTCGGGGGTGTGGGCCGGTTGCCGGACGGCATGGAGCCCAATCCCCCTTTCCCTATCGGATTGATAGGAATACTCGCCCAAGGGGTCGCCGCTCAGCAAGACCATGGCCGAATGGTGGACACCACCGTCTTGGCACGAGAGATGCGGGGGCAGTCCGGGTCCCCGGTCATCCGTGTCCCAGTTCACGGACCGGCATGCGGCAACGGTGCCGGGATCGACGTGCTCCGCGCACGGGCGAACCGAACGGCATGACATGGTCCAGTACTTCGCCGAGCAGTCGCCGGCTGCCTCGCCACCCGGCATGGCGGGGCCCAGTCCTACGACACGCTACGTGCGCCCCCCAGCCCTCGCGGGCGTCTCCCGGCCGGAGCCGATGACGGTGCGCCGGACGACCTGCGCGCATGCGAGGACCACCATGCTCGCCTGGTCCTTCGTACGCGACGACCAGCCCCTCGCCGAGACAGCGCTACAGGTCGGCCTCGGCCCCGAGCGAGGAGGCCGGCGACCTGGAAGCGGACGGGACCGCCGTCGCCCAGGTCGACGAACCCGCCCCTCCGTGAAACGCTGCCGCTGCGCGCCGACGCCCACGCCGCGTACCCGGCGCGGGCCACGGAGACCCCGGACACCCGGATCCACAGGAGGCCGGCGCCGCCTCCGCCTCCGCCTGATCCGGGGCGGCGTCCGGGGCGGGCACGTGCCCGTCCCGGACCCCGCCGTGCGGCCGTACCGGACGACGTCGCCCCGCATCCGTCCGGGCAGCGGGGGGAGAAGCACCGGAGTGAGGCCCCCCGCCGCGAGGAACGGAGCACCCCATGGCGACCAGCCCCCGGACCCCGTCCGGACCAGCGCCCTCCCGCACGCTGTGCCTGGTGACCGGCGCCAGCGGCTACATCGGCGGCCGGCTCGTCCCCGAGCTGCTGGCCGCCGGCCACGACGTGCGCTGCCTCGCCCGCACCCCCGCCCACCTGCGCGACCACCCCTGGGCGGACCGGGTCGAGGTGGCCAGGGGCGACGTCACCGACGCGGAGAGCCTGCGCCCCGCCCTCCGCGACGTGGACGTCGCCTACTACCTGGTGCACTCGCTGGGCGCCGGCCGCGACTTCGAGGAGACCGACCGCAACGCGGCCCGCACCTTCGGCGAGGAGGCCCGCGCCGCGGGTGTACGCCGCATCGTCTACCTCGGCGGCCTCACCCCGGCGGACGTCCCCGAGCGGGAGCTCTCCCCGCACCTGCGCTCACGCGCCGAGGTCGGCCGGATCCTCCTCGGCTCCGGCGTCCCCACGACCGTGCTGCGCGCCGCCGTCGTCATCGGCTCCGGTTCCGCCTCCTTCGAGATGCTGCGCTACCTCACCGAACGGCTCCCCGTGATGGTCACGCCGAGCTGGGTCGGGACCCGCGTCCAGCCCATCGGCGTCGGCGACGTGCTGCGCTACCTCGTCGGCAGCGCGACCATGCCGCAGGACGTCAACCGCGCCTTCGACATCGGCGGCCCGGACGTCCTCACCTACCGCGACATGATGGTCCGCTACGCGTCCGTCGCCGGGCTGCCCCGGCGGCTCATCCTGCCCGTCCCGATGCTCACCCCGGGCCTGTCCAGCCACTGGATCGGCCTGGTCACCCCCGTGCCCGCCGCCCTCGCCCGGCCGCTCGCCGAGTCCCTGCGGTACGAGGTCGTCTGCACGGAGCACGACATCGCCGCCTACGTGCCCGACCCGCCCGGCACCCCCGCCCCCTTCGACCATGCGCTCTCGCTCGCCATCCGGCGGGTCCAGGAGGCCCGGGTCACCACCCGCTGGTCCTCCGCCCTGCTGCCCGGGGCCCCCAGCGATCCCCTGCCCACCGACCCGGACTGGGCGGGCGGCAGCCTCTACACCGACGAACGCGAACGTACCGTCGACGCCGACCCGCACGCCCTGTGGCAGGTCATCGAGGGCATCGGGGGCGAGAACGGCTGGTACTCCTTCCCGCTGGCCTGGGCCGTACGGGGCTGGTTCGACCGGCTCGCGGGCGGCGCCGGGCTGCGCCGCGGGCGGCGGGACGCCCAGCGGCTCCGCGTCGGCGACGCACTCGACTTCTGGCGGGTCGAGGAGATCGAGCGGGGCGCGCTGCTGCGGCTGCGCGCCGAGATGCGGCTCCCGGGGCTCGCCTGGCTCGAGATGCGCGCCGAACGGGACGACGCGGGGCGGACCCGCTACCGCCAGCGGGCCCTCTTCCATCCGCGCGGGCTCGCGGGCCAGGTGTACTGGTGGAGCGTGGCGCCGTTCCACGCCGTGGTCTTCGGCGGCATGGCCAGGAACATCGCGCGGACGGCGGAGCGGGCCGCTGCCGACCGTACGGGGGCCGACGTACCGGCGTGAGGCGCCGGGGTGGTGCCGGGTGGTGCCGGGGTGAGGCGCCGGGGGAGGTGCCGGGGGGAGGGGCCCGCATCCAGGGAGCCCCGGCGCGCGGAAGGGGAGTGCAGAACACCCGCACACCAGCACCAGCACAGCAGCCCGTCGGGCGCGCGCCCGCAGCGGCCCGCCCGGCGGCCGATCCCCGGGAGTGGCGCCATGACCGTCTCCGTCGTCCTGTTCACCTCCGACCTCCGCGTGCACGACCACCCGCCGCTGCGCGCCGCAGTGGACGCGGCGCGCGAGACCGTGCCGCTGTTCGTCCGGGACCCCGCGGTGGACCGGGCCGGCTTCGCGGCGCCCAACCGGCTCGCCTTCCTCGCCGACTGCCTTACCGACCTGGACGCCGGACTGCGGGAGCGCGGCGGCCGCCTCATCGTGCGCGGCGGCGACACCGTCGCCGAAGTGTGCGCGCTGGTACGGCAGTCCGAGGCCGACGAGGTCCACATGGCCGCGGACCACTCGGCGTTCGCCCGCGCCAGGGAGGAACGGCTGCGCGGAGCACTGGAGTCCGAGGGGTGCCGCCTGTACGTGCACGACGCCGTCACCACCGTGGTGCCGCCCGGCGACGTCACCCCGCAGGGCTCCGACCACTTCGCCGTCTTCACCCCGTACTTCAGGCGCTGGTCCGACGAACCGCTCAGGACGCCGCTCGCGGCCCCCGGGGCCGTACGCGTACCGCACGGGCTGCGCTCCGAGCGGCTGCCGACGAGCGCCTCCGTGGCCGACGTCTCCGAAGGGCTGGCCACCGGCGGCGAGACCGAGGGGCGCCGCAGGCTCTGGGCGTGGATGTCCCGGCACGCCGACGCCTACGAGGAGCGCCACGACGACCTCGCGGGCGACGCGACGTCGCGCCTCTCCCCGTACCTGCACTTCGGCGCGGTGTCGCCGACCGAGGCCGTGTACCGGGCGCGGTCCCGCGGCGGCCCGGGCGCCGAGGCCTTCGTACGGCAGCTGTGCTGGCGGGACTTCCACCGCCAGGTGCTCGCCGCCCGACCGGCGGCGGCCACCCGGGACTACCGGCCCCGGCACGACCACTGGCGGCGGGGCGCGGACGCGGAGGCGGACCTGCTGGCGTGGCGCGAGGGCCGGACCGGCTATCCCGTGGTGGACGCCGCCCTGCGCCAACTCGCCCACGAGGGCTGGATGCACAACCGCGGACGGCTGCTCGCGGCCTCCTTCCTCAGCAAGACCCTCTACGTCGACTGGCGGGAGGGCGCACGGCACTTCCTCGACCTCCTCGTGGACGGCGACGTCGCCAACAACCAGCTCAACTGGCAGTGGGTGGCCGGCACGGGGACCGACACCCGGCCCCACCGGGTCCTCAACCCCGTTCTCCAGGGCAAGCGGTACGACCCGTACGGCGCCTACGTCCGCCGCTGGGTCCCGGAGCTCGCGGAGCTTCCCGGTGCCTCGATCCACGAACCCTGGAAGCTGAAGGGACTGGACCGGGCCTCGTACGACTACCCCGACCCGATCGTGGACCTCGCCGACGGCCTCGCCCGCTTCCGGCACGCCCGGGGCAGGGACTGAGACCGGGGAGGCACCTGATACGACGCACGATCGATGCGTGTTGAACCGGCCGCTGCGCCGGCCGGAGGCTGGTGAGCCGGGGGACCACCCGGCACCGGCAGGAGGACGCGCAGATGACCACGGCACACCTCGAAGCGTCCCGGGCGGTTTCGGACGAGGAGATCGGCCGGGGGCTCGCCGAGGGGGACGAGCGCTGCCTCGCCCTCGCGCACCGGCGCTGGGGGCGGCTCGTGCACACCCTGGCGGCCCGCGCCCTGGGCGACCCGCGGGAAGCCGAGGACGTCACCCAGCAGGTCTTCCTCGCGGCCTGGCGGGGCCGTGCCGGATACCGTCCCGAGCGGGGTCCCGTGCCCGCCTGGCTGGTGGGCATCACCCGGCGCAAGACCGCCGACGCCCTCTCGGACCGGACGCGCCGGCTCGACCTCGTCGCCGCCGCGGGTGCGGCGCTGCCGCTGTCCGACGGCGCGGGGGAGGGTCCCGAGCGCGTCCTCGACCGGGTCGTGATCACCCGGGAACTCGCCCGCCTGCCGCGCGTCCAGCGCGACGTACTGACCCTCGCGTACTTCGGCGACCTGACGCAGGCGCAGATCGCGCACCGTACGGGACTGCCGCTGGGCACCGTCAAGAGCCACGCCCGCCGGGGCCTGCTGCGGATGCGCAGCAGTCTCGTGGACGGCTAGGTGCCGGGCGCCCTGAACCGGTGAATCTCGCCGGTCACAACACTCCCTGTGCCGGACCGCTGAGGCGGCGGCCCCCCGGCGGATCCGCGTAGCAGCGCGCGAGGACGTCGAGGGCCTCGCGCAGACTCCCCGGGCGGAGCATGCCGGCCTCCACGGCGCGGCCCGCCCAGCCCGGACCCGCGAGCAGCACCCGGGGGTGCGTCCGCGCTCCCCTGACCCCGAAGGAACGCGCGGCGACATGGCGGGCGAGGGCGTGGTTCGCGGTGGAGCGCGCCTGGGACCAGAGTACGACGGCGGCGGGGCCCAGCCGCCGCACGGCGGCGTCGAGCGCTTCGGCGGGGACGGCCGCGCCGAACATCCGGGCGGGCAGCCCGCGTTCGGCGAGCCCCGCGGCCAGCGCCTCCAGCGGAAGGCTGTGCTGCTCGGCCGGTACGCAGGCCAGGACCACCGGGGGAGTGTTGAGCGCGGACCGGGGTCCGGCGGGCGCGACCTGCCGGAGCGCGGTCGACACGTGCCAGGACAGCAGGTGCTCCACCTCGACGTACTGGTCACCGGAGGACTCCCACGTGCGGCCCACCGCGTGCAGGGTCGGGACCATCACGTCGTCCCACGCCGTGACCAGCCCGTGTGCCGCCACGGCGGCACGGAGCAGGGAGTCGAGGCCGGGGCCGTCGAGCCGGACGGCGGCGCGGGCGAGCCCCCGGCGCACGTCGGCGGTGGGCAGCCCGCTGACCGGCTCGGGCCGGGCGGGGTGGGTGACGGCGGCCGGAACGGTGCCCGGGCCCGTACGGCCGGACCTGGCGGCCCGCGCCGCTTCGGCGGGGGGCACGCCGGAGGCGGTGAGCCGGCACATCTCGTCCAGTACGGCCACGTCCGCGGCCGTCCAGCGGCGGTGCCGCCCGTCCTCCCGGACCGCGGGGCCGATGCCGTACCGCTGGTCCCACGAGCGCAGCGTGGTCGGCGACACCCCGAGGTGCCGGGCCACCGCCCCGGTCGTGAGGCCGTGCGCCGTGTCGGACATGGGACCAGCTTACGACGCACGAACGATGCGGGCGCGGCCGGGCTGCCGGGAACCGGGCCCCCGCCGGCGCGGACGGCGTCCCGGCGTGCGGCCGGGCGGTCTGTCGGAGCCGACACGCCGTCGGCCGGACGGCAGGGGCCCCTGAGACGCCAACCCGCATGTCGCGCCGAGCATGTGATGCTGCGTCAGTTCCAGGAGGGGTGGCAATCACGTGCGCCGCGGCCAACGGCCCGCCGGGCGCACGGCGCCCGGCGGGCGGTCCTGGTCCGGCGATGCGGCTCGGAGGGCCTCAGGAGGGCAGTAGAGCGTCCGTTCGGGTGGCGTCATCCGTTCGCCGACGGCAAGTGCCGCTGGAAGCACGTCGGTCCGTGCTGTGCTGTGCCCTCGGCCCGACCAAGGGCCGATGCGGGCCCGCCCGCTGTCGTGGCAGGCCCGCCCCAACAGCGAAGGAGGACTGATGTCGCGCAACCGGAAGGACTGGAGAAGTCGGAGCGTGTTCGGCCAACTGCTGGCCTCCGTAGTCTTTTTGACCGTGTCCCTGCTGGACGTCTCCGGTGCCCACGCCGCCGCCGTCCACTCCAAACCCAACCCGGACTGGGACGCCATCGCCCGCTGTGAATCGAGCGGGAACTGGCGGGCGAACACCGGCAACGGCCATTACGGCGGCCTGCAGTTCACCCAGTCGAGCTGGAACGCGGCAGGAGGCCGCAGGTACGCGCCGCGCGCCGACCTCGCCACGAAGGCGCAGCAGATCGCGACCGCGAGGAGACTCGCCAGGATGCAGGGCATGGGCGCCTGGACCTGCGCACGACGCCACTGACGAACGACCGCTCCGAGGGGGCGCCCCACGTCCGCGAGCACGCCGAGCCCCGGCCCGTTCTCCGTCCACGCGCGACGGCGTACGGTCGTCCTCGCCCGACGACGGACCGTCCGGCGGGGCGAGGGGGAGACCGGCGGGTCATCGGTCATGGCCGGCTGACCCCCGGGGAAATGGTCCCAAGGCCCGGCCGGTACCGCCATCCGGCCGTCCACCGGCCGCCACGACGGACGTGCTCCACACCGTGGCCGCTCGTACCCTGAAGTGAACGCCTGCGCCGGAGCGGTGGGAGGTTGCCCCATGAGTACGCGGTGGGCCGCACGTCTGGCCCTGGTGGCGGGCGCGGCGGCGATCGTGGTCCTGGTGCTCTTCGGCGGGCTGCGGAGCCTGCTGCTCATGGGCGTGGGATGGGCCGGACTGGCCCTCACGGTCGCGGGTGCCTGGTGGATGCTGACCCACACCGGATGGATCAGGGCGGCGGCCGTGCTGCTGATGGTCGCCGCGCCCGTCACCGTCCTGGTCCTGTACGCGGCGGCCGGGCTGCTGTGGGTCGTACTGGTCTCCGTCGCCCTGTGGACGCTGGCCGTGTACGCGGGCAGGTCCGCGCTGCTGGAGGACCGTCCGCCGGGTATGCCGGAGCGGCCCGCCGGCCGGGCCCGGCACCCGTTCCTGATCATGAACCCGCGTTCGGGCGGCGGAAAGGTCGAGAAGTTCCGCCTCGCGGAGCGGGCCGGGGACCTGGGAGCCGAAGTCCACGTCCTGGACCCGCAGAGCCACGAGGACGTGGAGGAGCTCGCGCGCGATGCCGTCCGGCGCGGGGCCGACCTGCTCGGCGTCGCGGGCGGTGACGGCACGCAGGCCCTGGTTGCCGGTGTGGCCGCGGAACACGACATCCCCTTCATGGTGATCAGCGCCGGCACCCGCAACCACTTCGCGATGGACCTGGGCCTGGACAGGCAGGACCCGTCCACCTGTCTGGAGGCGCTGACCGACGGAGTCGAGCAGCGCATCGACATCGGCTACCTCCACACTGGGGAGGAGGGCGAGCGGCGGCCGGGGCGCGTCTTCATCAACAACGCCTCGTTCGGCGTGTACGCGGAAGTCGTCCAGAGCCCCGCCTACCGCGACGACAAGGCCCGCACCATCCTGGAGATGCTGCCGGACCTGCTGGCCCACAACACCGGCGCCCGGCTCGCGGTCCGGGCCGGTCCGCTGACCATGGAGGGCCCCCAGGCCGTCCTGGTGAGCAACAACCCCTACCAGAGGGCCGACCCGGCGGGCCTGGGGCGCCGTGAGCGGCTCGACTCCGGCACCCTCGGGGTGCTGTGCGTCCACGTCGGGGGCGCGGCCGAGGCGACGGAACTCCTGCTGCAGAGCGGGCAGGGCCGCGGACTGACCGAGGCCACCGCCCGCGAGGTCGTCGTGGACGCCGACGCCGCCGTCATCCCGGTCGGTGTCGACGGCGAGGCCCTGTCGCTGCCCACTCCGGTGCTCTGCCGTGTCGTGCCGCGCGCCCTGCGCGTGTGGGTGCCGCGGAACAGGCCCGGCGTGCCGCGCGCCGCGCCGCCGGTGAACTGGCGCCGGGTGCGCCGCCTGGCGCTGACGATGGGGCGCGCCGCGACGGGGCACGAGGCGGCCGCCTGACCGGCGGGCACGGCTCCCTCACCACTCCCCGGAGGGCGTCTCGGGCAGCGCGGGCGGCTCTTGCGGCGGGTGCGGCGACCACTGCGCTCCCGTGCGCCGCCGGAAGGCCGCGACGGCGGCCTCCACGGTGGGGAAGAAGTGATCGGGGTCGATGGTCCGGGTGAGTCCGTACCGCTCGATCTTGCGCCGAACGGGGTCCTTCAGCTCGGCGAACACCAGGTGCACGCCGCCCGCGTTGAGGGCTTCGTCGAGGTCCTCCAGCACGTCCGCGGCAGTGGTGTCCACATCGGTCATGGGCTCCGCCGCGACCACGATCCAGCTCGGCTTCGGGTCCGCGGCGGCCAGCCGCCTGACCTCGTCGCGGAAGGTCCTGGCGTTGGCGAAGACGAGCGGCGCGTCGAACCGGTAGATCACCAGGCCCGGCAACTGCCCGGCCTGCGGGTAGGAACGCGTGTCGTGGTAGCCCTCCAGGCCCTGCACCCGCCCCAGCACGGTGTTGTACGGCCACCACACGCGCCGGAAGACGTTCAGGACGGACAGGGCCACGGCGACCGCGATCCCGGGCAGCACACCGAGCAGGGCCACGCCGACGAAGGCCGCGACGCACAGCAGGAAGTCCGCCCGGCGCTGCCGCCACAGCCGGACCGTGCCCGGCACGTCGGCCAGCGACAGGGACGCGGTGATGACCACCGCGGCGAGGGCCGGCTGCGGCAGATTGCGGAACAGCCCCGGCGCCAGCACGAGCATGAGGACGATCAGCAACGCTCCGACCACGCCGGTGAGCTGGCTCCTGGCTCCCGCGCGCTCGGCCACCGCCGTACGCGATCCGCTGGTGCTGACCGGGAAGCCCTGGAAGAGACCGGCCGCCAGGTTGGCCGCACCGACCCCCGCCATCTCCTGGTTGCCGCGGACCTCCTGCCCGGTGCGGGCCGCGAAGGCCGACGCGTTGGAGATCGTGTCGGCCAGGGACACCAGGGCGATGCCCAGGGCGCCGCCGAGCAGCGGGCCGAGGTCGGAGAGCCGTACGTCGGGGACGGTGAACGGCGGGAAACCCTCGGGGAGTTCCCCGACCAGGCCGACCCCGTGTTCGCCCAGGTCGAGGGCCGTGGTCGCGGCGATCGCCAGGACCACCATCACGAGCACGGCGGGAACCTTCGGCCGGAACCGCTGCAGCAGCAGGATCAGGGCGATGCCGCCGCAGCCGACCGCCGCGGCGGCCGGTACCGTCTCGCCCGCGGCCAGACCCCGTACGAATCCGACGGCCTCGCCGATCAGGCTGTCCGCCTCGACCTTGAAGCCGAGCAGCTTGGGCAGCTGCCCGATCAGGATGGTCAGGGCCAGGCCGTTCATGTAGCCGATCATCGTCGGCTTGGAGATCAGGTCGGCGATGAAGCCGAGCTTCGCGACCGAGGCCAGGATCATGATCGCCGCCACCATGATCGCGAGCATCGACCCCAGCGCGACGGCCCGCCCGGGGTCCCCGCCGGCCGCCACCAGCGGCAGCACGGTCGCGGCGATCATCGGCCCCAGCGAGGAGTCGGGGCCCAGCACCAGGATCCGTGAGGGCCCGAACACCGCGTAGGCGAGCAGGCAGAGGATCGTCGTGTACAGGCCGGTGATGGCCGGCAGGCCCGCCAGCTCGGCGTACGCCATGCCCTGCGGCACCAGCAGCGTGGTCAGGACGACACCCGCCACCAGGTCCTTGGCCAGCCACTCCCGCCGGTAGGACGACGCCGCGCGGACCCCGGGAACGGCTCGCAGCCGGCGGCGGATCCCGCGGCCCTCGTGCCGGGTGGTCACCGGCCCTCCTTCCCCCGCCCCCATCAGGCGCGTCGCGATCGCCGGGCCACGAGCTTGCCCAGCTCCCACAGGAAGAGGAGCACGACGGCGGACAGCAGCGCCCAGCCGAACTGCCGTGCGTCGATCGCGGTCGTCCCGAGGAGCCGGCGGAAGCCGTCCATCTGGGTCACCAGCACCGCGAGGACGAACTGGGTCAGTGCCACCCGGTTCATCTGCTTGCTGTCGAAGGTGGTGGTCGTCAGCACCGAATCCGTCTCACTGCGGCACTCGAACGCCGCCACGATCAGGCAGAGGGCGAACGCGGTGAACGCGATCGACCGGCCGGTCGCGGTGCTGTCGTAGCGGGCCTCGCCGAGCTTGATCAGCCCGAGCAGGACGACGGTGATCGCCAGCCCCGCCAGTCCGACCGTGACCAGCACGGCCCGGGTGAGCACCGACTCCCCGCGCGGCCGCGGCCTGCGGCGCATCAGCCCGGGGCTCTCCCGGTCGAAGCCCAGCGCGAAGCCGAAGGAGGCGTTGACCACGAAGTGGATCCACAGCACCTGCGGCGGGGTGAAGGGCTCGCCGGCCGCGATGTTGAAGACCGTGGCGCCGAGGAAGGTCACCACAAAAGCCACCAGCAGGAGCAGGACGAACCGGATGTACTTGGTGAGGTTGTCGTAGATCCGGCGGCCCTGCTCGACGGCGTAGACGATGGTGGCGAAGTTGTCGTCGGAGAGGATCATGCGTCCGGCGTTCTTCGCCACGTCCGTGCCGCTGCCCATGGCGATCCCGATGTCGGCGGCCTTGATGGCGGGCGCGTCGTTGACGCCGTCCCCGGTCATCGCGACCACGTCGCCCTTCTTCTTCAGCGTGTTGGCGAGCAGCACCTTGTGCTCCGGCGCGACGCGGCCCACCACGCCGATGCCGTCGATGCGGGCGAGCTGCTCCTCCTCGCTCATGGCGGCGAAATCGGCACCGAGGACCGCCTCGCCCGGGATGCCGAGCTGCCGGGCGATCGCCGCTCCGGTGACCACGTCGTCGCCGGTCACCATGCGGACGCGGATGTGCCCCTCCTGGGCGCCGGCCACGGCCGCCTTCGCCTCCTCCCGGGGCGGGTCGACCATGCCGACGAGGCTGGTCATCCGCAGCCCGGTGACGTACGCGAGCAGGTCGCCCTCCGGGTCGAACGCGTCCGGGTCCAGGTCACGGGTGGCCGCGGCCATCACCCGCAGCCCCTCTCCGCCCATCCGCAGGGTCTGGGCGTCGGCGCGCCCGGCCAGTTCCGCGTCCCACGGGACGCTCTCGCCGGCCGCGAGCGCGGTGGCGGCCCGCGCCGTCACCGCCGGCGCCGCGCCCTTGACGAAGCAGCGCACGACCCGGCGGCCGGAGGCGTCGACCGCCGCATGGAAGGTGGCCATCAGCTTGTACGTCGGGTCGAACGGCAGCGTGGCGAGTCGCGGGAAGGCCTCCCTCGTGCCCTCCACGTCCAGCCCGGCCTTGTGCGCGAGCACCAGCAGCGCGCCCTCGGTGGGATCGCCGACCACCTTGCCGTCCACCAGTTTCGCGTCGCTGGCCACCAGGTAGGGCAGGATCGCGTCCTCGATGCCCGCCGACGATCCCGCGGCGTGATGGACCTTCCCGTCCAGCCCGTAGCCCGTGCCCGAGACGGTGTACCGGTCGGTGGGACTGAGCACTTCGACGACGGTGACCTCGTTCATCGTCAGCGTGCCGGTCTTGTCCGAGTTGATCGCCGAGGTGAAGGCGAGGGTCTCCACCGACGGCAGTTCCTTGACGATCGCGTTCCGTTCGGCCAGGTTGAGGCTGCCGACGGACAGGATCGCCTGGGTGACGGTCGGCAGGGCCTCGGGGACGGCGGCGATGGCCAGGGAGACCGCGCTGACGAACAACACGTCCCAGGCCTGGTCCCGCTGACGCCCCAGGGCGAACATCACGATCATGGTCAGCCCCGCCGCGCCCGTGATCCACAGCGTCAGGCTGTCGAGCTCCCTGGTGAGCGGCGGCACCTCCTTCTCCGTGGCCGACAGCATCCCGGAGATCTTGCCGACCTCGGTGCCGGCACCGGTCGCCGTGACGACCAGCACCCCGCTGCCGTGGGTGACGGGGGTGTTCATGAACGCCATGCAGGTCCGGTCGCCGGGCGAGGGCAGGGCGCCCGGCAGCGTGCCGGTGTCCTTCGCGGCCGGCACGCTCTCGCCGGTGAGCGCCGACTCGTCGATCTGCAGGGCACTGGCCTCGATGATGCGCCCGTCGGCCGCGACCTGGTCCCCGGCGGTGATGAGCACGATGTCGCCGACGACGAGCCGGTCGGCGGGGATCTCCGCCTCCGTCCCGTCCCTGCGCACGCGCGCCGAGGCCTTCATCATCGACTGGAGCGCGTTCATCGCGCTCTCCGCCTTGCCCTCCTGGCGCAGGCCGATCACCGCGTTCAGCAGGGTCAGGACGATCAGCAGGATTCCGGTGGTCCACTCCCGGATGAGCAGCGAGACGGCCGCAGCGGCCAGCAGGACCAGCTGCATGTAACTGCGGTACTGCCCGAGGAACCGCTGCCACGCCGGTGTCCGCTCCTCCGCCGGCAGCGCGTTCGGGCCGTGCGCCGCCAGGAGCTCGGCCGCTCGGGCCGTGGAGAGACCGACCGCCGGATCGACGCCGAAGGCCGCTGCGACCTCTTCGGGATCACGCGTGTACCAGGCGTCCTCCGCACTCCGCGGCTGCTCGCCCGGGGAAACCGACCGCACGGTCATCGTGCTGCCTCCGATCCGTGGCCGCGGACGCGTCCGGGCCGGTCCGACGGGCCCTAGCCGTGCTTCCTCCCCTTCCTCCCCTTCTTCTTCATCCCCTTTCTCCCCTTTTTCCTCTTCTTCTCCGGGCCCCCGGAGGCGTACGGGTCGGCCTCGGCCCCGGCGGGTGCCTCCTTCTCCAGCACCCGCCGGGTCACCAGCAGGTCCCTGCGCGCCTCTTCGCCCACGTCGGGGAACTGGGGATCGATGTCCATCAGCGTGTGCGCGAGGACCGCCGCCGCGCAGATCCGCGCGAACCACTTCCGGTCCGCCGGCACGACGTACCAGGGCGCCCACTTCGTACTCGTGGCCGACAGCATCTCGGAGAACGCGCGCTGGTAGTCGTCCCAGTAGCGCCGCTCACGGACGTCGGCGGCTGAGAACTTCCAGTTCTTCTCCGGCAGGTCGATCCGCTTCAGGAAGCGGATGCGCTGCTCCTCCTTGGACAGGTTCAGGAAGATCTTCACCACCTTGAAGCCGTTGTCCGTGAGGTAGCGCTCCCAGTGGTTGATATCCCGGAAGCGCCGGTCCCACAGGTCCGGCCCGCCCGAGCCCTCCGGCAGGTTCTGGCGGTCGAGGACCGCGGGGTGGACCCGTACGACCAGGACCTCCTCGTAGTGGGAGCGGTTGAAGATGGCGATCTCGCCCCGCGAGGGCAGCCGCTGCGCGTATCTCCAGAGGTAGTCGTGGTCGAGTTCCTCCACGGAGGGCACCTTGAAACTGCTGACCCGTACGCCCTGGGGATTGACGCCGCTCATCACGTGCCGGATCGTCCCGTCCTTGCCGCCGGCGTCGAGCGCCTGGAGGCAGAGGACCACCCCGTACGTGTTCTGGGCGGCCAGCCGTTCCTGGTACTCCGCCAGCAACGACACCCCGTTGCGCAGCAGTTGGATGCCCTCCTGCTTCTTCAGGCCGGCCTTGTAGCGCGGATCGAAGTCGCGGGAAAGGCGCACCTCGGAGCCCGGCTCCACCCGTAGCGGCCGGATGAAATCCGCGATGCGTTCGGCTCTCTCGTCGGACATCAGCGATCGGTCCTTGTCTGCTCCGAGGTCTGCTCCGAGGCGGCGCCCAGCGCCCTGCGGCAACGCCGTTCGACCAGGATCGGGATGAAGGCCCTGATCCTGGCCTCGTGGAACGCTTCGTACCCGGCCCTGACCGTCGCCTCGACGGTCGCCCCGTCCACCGACGGGAAGGCGGCGCTCAGCCGCGCCACCATGTCCCGGACGGTCACCGACTCCTCGTCCGGACCGGGAAGGACGGCCGGGCCCCCGGAGGGAGGGCGCACGTCGGCCGGACGGGTCTGCTCCCCGACCGTCATGGCGGTACCGATCCCATGTTCCACGACCTCCAGACCGCAGAACCGCCCATCTCGCCCTCGCCACGAGAAGGTCCTTGCCGCTCATTGTCTGCTCACCCGGACAAGATCGCCCTCCGGGAAGGGCCGGTGCGGCCTAACATGAAGGACGACGTCTTCTCGATCCCCGCACCTGCCCGCAGCGAAACGGTAGGAGGCCGGCATGGAGCTCGGGAACGGATCCGGAGGAGTGGACGGCACGCGCTATCTGCCGATCTCCGAGCACGGCCTGATCGGTGATCTCCGCACCGCCGCGCTCGTCGGGACGAACGGCACGATCGACTGGTACTGCTGCCCGCGCTTCGACGCACCGAGCGTGTTCGCCTCCATCCTCGACGCCGACCGGGGCGGATCGTGGGAGCTGGCCGCCGACGTGCCCGCGCGGACCCGGCAGTTCTACTTCCCCGACACCAACGTGCTGATCACGCGGTTCTACGCCGCCGACGGGGTGGCCGAGATCCAGGACTTCATGCCCGTCGTGGACGAGTCGCGGGAGGCGGTCCGCCACCGGCTGATCCGCCGGGTGATCTGCGTACGGGGCAGCCTCCCCTTCAGGACCCGCGCGGCCCCGCGCTTCGGCTACGGCGCCGAGGCGCACACCGTGCACGCGCAGGCCCACGAGGCCGTCTTCGAGTCCCCGTCGATCTCACTGGCGCTGACCTCGACCGTGCCGCTGGAGACCGACGGTACCGACGTCTCCTCGCACTTCAAGCTCCTGGAAGGCGAGTCCGTGGTGTTCGCCCTCGACAAGATCGGCGACGGCGTCCGCCCGCGGGGCTGTCCGCGCGCCGAGGCGCAGGAGCAGTTCGAGGCGACGGTCCGGTTCTGGAGCCGCTGGCTGAGCCGCTCGCGGTACCGCGGCCGCTGGCGGGAGATGGTGGACCGGTCCGCGCTGACGCTGAAGCTGCTCACCTACGTGCCCACGGGTGCGATCGTGGCCGCCCCGACGACGAGCCTGCCCGAGCGGGTCGGCGGTGAGCGCAACTGGGACTACCGCTACGTGTGGGTCCGCGACGCCGCCTTCTGCGTCTACGCGATGCTCCGCCTGGGCTTCACCTCCGAGGCCGAGGCGTTCATGGGCTTCCTGTCCGAGCGGTGCATCGAGCCGGGGGCCGGCCCCGCCGGTCCGCTGCAGATCATGTACGGCATCGACGGCCGGAAGGACCTGCCCGAATCCGAGCTGCTCCACCTCGAAGGGCACCTGGGGTCCGCCCCGGTGCGCGTGGGGAACGCCGCGACCGGCCAGCTCCAGCTGGACATCTACGGAGCCATGATCGATTCCGTCTACCTGTACGACAAGTGGGGCAAGCCCATCAGCAGCGCCCACTGGGACGAGGTCGGCACCGTGGTCGACTGGCTCTGCGACCACTGGGACCAGCCCGACGAGGGCGTCTGGGAGACCCGGGGCGGCCGGCGGAACTTCGTGTACTCGCGGCTGATGTGCTGGGTGGCGATCGAACGGGCCGTCCGGATGGCCAACCGGCGGGGTCTGCCCGCCGATCTCGTCCGCTGGCAGCGGAGCAGGGACGCGATCTACCGGCAGATCATGCGGCAGGGCTGGTCGGCCGGCCGCGGCGCGTTCACCCAGGGACTCGGCGACGACGTGCTCGACGCCTCCGTGCTGATGATGCCCATGGCCAAGTTCATCGCGCCCACCGACCCCAAGTGGCTGTCGACCCTGGACGCGCTGACCTCGGACCTGGTCTCCGACTCGCTGGTCTACCGCTACGACCCGGAGGCCAGCCCGGACGGCCTGCGCGGTTCCGAGGGGACGTTCTCGATCTGCTCGTTCTGGTACGTCGAGGCGCTGACCCGCGCCGGACGCCTGGAGGAAGCCCGGCTGGCCTTCGAGAAGATGCTCACCTACGGCAACCACCTCGGCCTGTACGCCGAGGAGATCGGCCGGAGCGGGGAACAACTCGGCAACTTCCCGCAGGCGTTCACCCACCTCGCGCTCATCAGCGCGGCCTTCAACCTGGACCGCGCCCTCGGCTGAGCTCCGGGCGGTCGGCGCCGCACGGCGCAGCGGCACCCACCCGGCACGGTATCTTGTTGCAAGTAATTTGCAACAACAATGGACATGCGAACGAGGCTGGCGTGGGCGCTCCGGTGGTGCTGGGCATCGAGTCGTCGTGCGACGAGACCGGGGCCGGGATCGTGTCCGGCGGCAGGCTGCTCGCGCACGTCGTGGCGTCGAGCATGGACGAGCACGCCCGCTTCGGCGGGGTCGTGCCGGAGATCGCGGCCAGGGCCCACCTCCAGGCCTTCGGCCCCGTGGTCCGGGAGGCCCTCGACCGGGCGGGGCTGCGCCTGAGCGACGTCGACGCCGTCGCGGTCACGACCGGCCCCGGTCTCTCGGGCGCCCTGCAGGTGGGACTGGCAGGGGCGAAGAGCCTCGCCTACGCGGCCGGCGTACCGCTGTACGGAGTGCACCACCTCGCCGGGCACGTGGCGGCCGACACCCTGGAGCACGGACCGCTGCCGAACCCCTGCGTGGTGCTGATCGTGTCCGGCGGGCACACCTCGCTCCTGCTGGTACGGGACCTGGTGCGCGACCCGATCCTGCACCTCGGGGACACCGTCGACGACGCGGCGGGGGAGTGCTTCGACAAGGCGGCCCGGCTGTTCGGTCTGCCCTACCCGGGCGGGCCCGCGATCGACCGCGCCGCCCGTGGCGGGAACCCGTGCGCGGTGGCCTTCCCGCGGCCGCTGACCGGCCCGCGCGACGCCCCGTACGCCTTCTCCTTCTCCGGGCTGAAGACCGCCGCCGCACGCTGGGCCGAGCGGCACCGGCAGACCGGCGCGGAGATCCCGCTGGCCGACGGCGCGGCCTCGCTGCAGGAGGCCGTCGCGGACGTGCTGACCCGCAAGGCGCTGGCCGCCTGCCGCGCGTACGGGGTGCGGACGCTGGTCGTGGTGGGCGGGGTCGCGGCCAACTCCCGGGTGCGGGCGCTCGCCGAGGAGCGCTGTGCCGCGGCCGGGGTCGAACTCCGGGTGCCGCCGATGACGCTGTGCACGGACAACGGGGCGATGATCGCGGCCGTGGGCGACCTGCTGGTACGGGCCGGCGCGGCACCGGCCCGGCTGGACCTGTCCGTCGACCCGTCCGCGCCCCTGGAGTACGCCGCCATGCACCCCGTCGCCGTGGCGCATGACACCCGGCCCGCCGGGTAGGAGCCCGATGATGTGAGACCCAGGGAGGCAGCGGATGCCGACGGACGTGGCTGACGGCCGCAACGAAACCGCGGACGAGCGTGCGGACCGGCAGTGGCAGGAACTCATCCAGGAGGTCCGTGTCGCGCAGACGGGAGTGCAGATCCTGTTCGGCTTCCTCCTCACGGTGGTCTTCACCCCGGTGTTCGCCAGGCTGGCGCAGACCGAGAAGACGATCTACGTCGTCACGGTGGTGCTGGGGGCGGCGGCGACGGGTACGCTGATCGCTCCGGTCGCCTTCCACCGGATCGTCGCGGGCCGTCGCATCAAGCCCGAGGCGGTCGCCTGGGCCGCGCGGCTGACCTTCGCGGGGCTCGTCCTGCTGCTGGCGACCTGCACCGCCGCCCTCCTCCTGGTGCTGCGGGTCGCGACCCGAGACACCCTCGCGATGTGGCTGGTGCTCGCCGTGTTCGTCTGGTACCTGGTGTGCTGGTTCGTGCTGCCCCTGTGGGCGAGGATCCGCCACACCGCGCGGCGCTGAGCGCGGGCGCGGGCCCCGCGGCTGCGTGACGGCCGTCGGCACCCCGGGGCGACGCGGTCCTGCTCCGGACTCCGTCACCGTGCCATGCTCGAAGAATGCAGACGGATCCGATGACCCCCGGCGACGGTGGGTCACCCGAGGTGCTGGCCCTGGCCAAAGTCGTGGCCAGGCTCCGCGCCGAGGTGGCGGACCTGGAGGGTCTCGCGTCCACCACGGCGGTACTGGAGCGGGCCAAGGGCGTGCTGATGGCCCGGGAGGGGTACTCGGCCGACGCGGCGTACGAGGCGCTGGTGCGGGAGGCGGGGCAGCGGTCCCGGTCGCTGATGGAGCAGTGCTGGATCACCCTCGGCGGCATCCGGCCCCGGCCCGCCACGGGGCCCGAGCCCGCGCCACCGGCACCGTCACCGTTCCCGCCGCCCTCCGGGGCGGCCGCCCCCGCGCCCCCCGAGACGGAAGGGTCGGTCTTCAGCTCCGCCCGGTACCGCCCGCGAGGCGGCGCAGCCTCCGGCTCACGGGCGCTCCTGTCCGCCCTGGCCTCCGCCCTCGCCGGGGCCCGGAGCCCCGGGGACGCCGCGGAGGTCCTGCACGAGTTGCTCCGCGAACCCCTCGGGGTGGACGGCGTGATGATCTACATGGCCGGGTCCGGGCGGCTGGAGCTCGTCGGCCATGCGGGGATCGACGCGTCACTGGCCGCGCAATGGCAGGACATCCCGCCGCTCACCGGCGTCGCCGCCCTCGAGGCGATCAGCTCCGGGGAGCCCCGCTGGCTGGAGGACGCGGAGCGCGATGCCAAGGCGTACCAACTCATCGGCTCGCCGGCCCGGTGGCGCACCCGCGCGTGGCTCCCCCTGCCCGGGGAAGGCCCGGCGCCCGGCGCCGTCGGATTCCTGCGGAAGCTCTCCGGCCCCTTCGGCGACGCCGACAAGAACCTGCTCCGGCAGGCGGTCCGGCTGTGCGGCGGCGCCCTGCGCGCCTTCGAACACGCGGGGCCCGAGCCGGTGAACGACGACGAGGTGGCCGCCGTCCAGAGCGTCCTCGACGCCCTTCCCGGGGACACGATCCTCCTGTCGCCCGTGCGCTCGCGGGCCGGCGAGGTGGAGGACTTCCGGATCGACGCGGCCGCCCCCAGCTCGGTGGACGTGGCCGGCCGCCGGGGGAAGGAGCTCGTGGGACGGCGGATCCTGGAGACCTACCCCACCGTGGCGGGAACCCCCTTGTGGCGGGGGTACGTCGACGCCCTGGAGACCGGGGCCGTGTACGACGGCGAGCCGTTCGAGTACCAGGAGGTCATCGGCGGGGTCCCCGGGACGTCCCTCTACTCCGTGCACGCGGCACGGCTGGGAGACCGGCTGGTCGTCTCCTGGATCCGCCACGACGCGGACGAACGCGAGAACCGCCGCGTGACCACCATGGAACGGCTGGGAAACCTCGGCTGGGCCGAATGGAACCTGACCACCGACGCCATCGACTGGTCAGCGCAGGTCTACGAGATCTTCGGCCGGGCACCCGGGCGCGGGCCCGTGATGCTGGAGGAGCTCCCGCGGTACGTGGTCCCGGACGACCTGCCGGCGCTCGCCGGGGCCGTCCAGCAACTGCTGGGCGAAGGCGCCCCCATCGACCAGCCGTTCCGCATCACCACCGCGGCCGGGGTCCGGCACCTGAGGATCGTCGCCGAGGCCGAGACGGACGCCGACGGCACACCCGTGAAGGTGCACGGGTTCTTCCAGGACCTCAGCCCGCTGCGCGACGCCGAGCTGGCCCTGCTGGAGAGCGAGCGCTCCGTCCTGGTCCAGCGGGGCACGCTCCGGGCGGAGCGGGCGATCGCGGAGGGTCTGCGGCACGCGCTGCTGCCTGTACCGGAGCAGTCGATCGAGCTGGTCGGGCTGCGCGTCGACATCGCGTACGTGCCCTCCGACAGCGGAGTGAACGTCGGCGGCGACTGGTACAGCGCCATCGAACTGCCCGACGGGAACGCCCTCTTCGTCGTCGGGGACGTCGCCGGCCACGGGCTGGAAGCCGTCGGGACCATGGCCCAGCTGAGGTTCACCGCCAAAGGCATGATCATCACGGGTTCGGCCCTGGCCGACGCCATGAGCCGGCTCAACGCGCTCCTCATGCACACGGCCGTCGGCACGTCCCCCACCACGGCCACCATGATCATGATGCGCTACCGACCCGCGTCCCGGACCCTGTCGTGGGTGCGCGCCGGACACCTTCCGCCCCTGCTGGTCCGCGGCGGCGAGCCGCGCTTCCTCCCCTTGCCCGAGGGGACCCTCCTCGGAGCTTCCCGCGAATCCGTGTACGTGGAGCAGACACTCGCCCTGGAACCCGGTGACCACCTGCTCCTGTACACCGACGGACTCATCGAGGTCCCGGGGGAGGACATCGCGGAGGGACTCGACCGCCTCGGCCGGGCGGCCGCCGAGGCCGTGGGCGCAGGGAACCGGGACGCCCTGGCGGGCCTCGTCTCGGCCGTTCACCCGGCCGGGCGGGACGACATGTGCGTCCTGGACATCCACCTTCCGCGGGACGCGTGAAGCCGGGGGCGCGGGAATCCGGTCACGCCGCGGCGGTGGCCAGGGCCAGCTCGTCGACCACGTCGGTCAGCCTGCTGCGCCGGCTCAGCGCGGCCCGCTGCCGTGCGGCTCCGGTGCCCTCGGTCCGCAGACGGTGCAGCAGCTCCTTCACCAGCACGAGGTCTCCCGCCGCCTCCAGACCCGGTTCCGCGCGGGACACCAGCCGCTCCACCAGCCTCCCGGCCGGCATCCGCTCGCCGCTGAACGGATCGAGTCCGTCCCCGGAGAGTCCCTGGGCGGCCGCCAGCCCGTGAGCCGTCCGCAGCCACTGTTCGGGCACCTCCGGAGGGGGCACCTCCGCGGCCGCCTCGGCCCGCAGGCTCTCCGCCAGCCCGCGCACCAGGGCCGCGACGAGGACCACGGTGTCCAGGTCCGCGTTGGTGTCCGCGACCCGGATCTCCAGCGTGGGGACGTGCTCGGACGGTCGGGCGTACCAATAGACCATGCGGCGGTCCATCAGGACCCGGTGCTCGACCAGCTCGCCCACGTACGCCTCGTACTGCGCCTCCCGCAGCACCGGGGCCGGGCCGACGGTGGGCCAGCGGGCGAACTCCGCGAACCGCCAGCTGTCGAAGCCGGTGTCCCGTCCGAGGGAGAAGGGGGAATTGCCCGTCAGCGACTGCAGCACCGGCAGCCAGGGGCGCATCAGACCCGCCAGGGCCAGCGCCTCCGCCCGGCTCATGGCGCCGACGTGCACGTGACAGCCGCAGACCAGACCGTCGTACTCGCCCACGATGGCGGCGAACTTCCGCGCCATCCGTCGGTACCGCTCCGAGTCCGTCACCGACATCGGCCGCTCGGGCGGCACCACCGGCGTGCCCGTCGCCACCAGCATGCAGCCGGACTCCTCGGCGGCCGTACGGACGACCCGCCGCAGCCGGGCCAGCTCGGTGCGCAGCTCCGAGACGGCGGCCACCGGCACCGTGCACACCTCCACCTGGGAGGCGAAGAACTCCGTCTGCACCTGTTCCCCGAGCTCCTGCGCGGCCGACGAGATCACCTGGGCGGCCCGCTCCGCAGGGCGCCTGCTGGCCCCGTCCACCAGCAGGAACTCCTCCTCGACCCCCATCGTCAGCACGTCCATGGCCATCTCCTCGCCCGTCACCTACCCACGGGCCCGGCGCGCACGCACTCCCGCGCAGCCCGGGGAATCCTCGTACGAGGAGTGACGGTCACCGGACACAAGGTGACGGCAGCGGCGAGGGCGCGACGCGGTGTTCGCGGGCGTGGGCCGACCGGCGCGGAGCCGACCGGACCGGCTCCGGCTGGGCAGCGTCGGCCCCGGCCCTCAGTGCTCGCAGAGGGAGAAAGCCCTTTCGTAGAGCTGCTCGTTGTGCTCGTCGACGAAGAACTTGCGTTCCTGCATCAGCTGTTCGCGGTATTCCCTGGCCTGGGCCGGCGTCATCGTCGAGGTCTCGGACCACGGCTGCTGCGGAGGCACGTCGGAGGTCGAGACGATCCTCTCCGACGGGTCGACCAGGAAGAACGCGAGGATCTTGCGGTGCCCGGGGCGGGAGGGGTCCGCGAGGCGGAACGAGCCGACGCGGTGCTGCAGGACGTTCGGGAAGGCCAGGCACCGGCCCGCCGGGGTCGACACCGATCCCAGCACCTGGTTCAGGGCGTCCTCGTCCTCCAGGCCGTAGACCTCGCGCACACCGTTGTCGTCGCTCTGCTCGTAGTCCGGGTCGTCGAGCGCCGCCCGGAAACTCAGCGTGCTCCCGGTGATGTTCTCACTGTCCCAGTAGTAGATGCCGGTCGAGACGATCCGCTCGTTCAGCATCCCCTCGACGTGCCAGGAGCCGCCGGCGTACTCGGGCTTCTCCGGGGTGAGGTGGATGGTGGCCAGCTTCACGATGACCTGCAGGGAGCGCCCGCGCAGGTCGACCCGCCCGGCCGCGTCGGGCACCTCGGGCGCGGTGAACTCCGGCGCGTCCGGGACGATCGGACGGCGGTTCTCCCACCAGTCGTCCTGGGCCCGCTCCCACGCACGACAGGCCTGCGCGTAGGCCTCGGCGTCAGCGAAGCCGTCCCGGTCGGGGTACTCCGGCTGCTCCCCGTACCAGCCGTACGGATCGGCCTCGATGCGCGGGGGACGCGGGTGGCGCAGATCGGTGAGCACGCGCTCCCAGAGCGGACGCATGCGCGCGAACAGCTCCGGGAGGACGGAAGCCAGCTCGCGATGGTGCTCCGGGTGCACGTTGTTGACGTACGAACGGAAGGAGACGTCGCCCTGCTCGCTCACGTCGACGTCCGTCGGCAACCACTGGAACCGCTCCGAGAACTCGTACTTAGCGTAGTGGTTCGCCGGATTCCGCCAGGCCCGCTCGGGTCCGCCGCTCACGCCTCGCACCAGGCAGAACAGCGAGGGATGCACCAGATCCAGTACCTGGCCGCCGGATCCCGGATGCCAGTCCCGCTCCGCCGGGGGGACATCCTCCAGCACCCGGACCGCCTCGCGCAGCCGGGATCCGAGCTCCTCGCCGATCAGGCTGTCCGACTGCCACACCCCGTCGACGGCGGACACCTCGATGCCGGTCCGCTCGTCCCGCAGGGCGGCGTAATGCGCGAGTTCGGCGAGGACGTACCGCACCTGCGCTTCGGTGAGGCCCTGTTCGACGGCTTCCCGCGTCCACCGGGAGACGATCCCGGCGTCGTGCATCTTGTCGGTCCACCCCGGCTTGGACCGGATGTGTGCGCTGCACCGGATCATCTGCAGTTCCCGCAGCGTCCGGGGTATCGCGAACGCCCGGGAATGCGATGTGTGAAAGGGCAGCGGGAAGGCGGACATGCCGGTCAACTCTTCAGATCCTTCGAGTCGGTGTGCGGTGGCCGGAAGAATACTCCAGCCCACCGACACCGCGGGTCAGCGCTTGGAGATGCGGACCACTCCGGTTTCGGTGCCCTGGTAGAGGGTGCCGTCCGGGGCGGCGGTGCCCCGCATCTGGAGCGGGTTGTACACCAGTCCGATGCCCAGGTAGGAGCGGGTGAGCTGGGCGCCGGTGGCCGGGTCGATGACGGAGTGGTGGTACTGGGCGAAGGTGTTCAGACCGGCGCTGCCGGTCGGTCCGGTCACCGAGACGGTGTAGATCCTGCCGTCGGCCAGGGAAAGCCGGGGCAGCGCGGCGGACTTCACCGGGCTGTCCCACACCACCGAGCAGCCCGTCCCCTCGGCGTTGACGTCGATCCGGCTGAGACCGCCGTCGAAGTCCGCCGAGGACGGCTCGCTCGCCGGAGCGCCCTCGGGAAGGGCCGGGTAGGGGTATCCGTAGGTGTTGGTGACGAAGACACTGCGGCC
Organism: Streptomyces sp. NPDC053432; assembly: GCF_055585365.1. Lineage (NCBI taxonomy): Bacteria > Bacillati > Actinomycetota > Actinomycetes > Kitasatosporales > Streptomycetaceae > Streptomyces > Streptomyces sp. NPDC053432. The sequence continues at coordinate 661,950 of NZ_JBVJKF010000002.1, read as the reverse complement.
GGAGGCGATGACGGCGTCCTCGGTGCCGCTCCGGGCGTACTGGGTGAGCACGGGGATCCGGCAGACCGGGTCCGGTCCGCCGGCCGCACGGTAGACGAGCAGGTTCCCGTGCGGCGCGGCGTTGTCGACGATGGTGACGTACTCGGTGCCGTTGCCCGGCCCGAAGAAGCTCGGTGTGGTGCCCGTGCCCCAGCTGAGCTGCCCGGGCTTGCGGGCCGGCCCCCGGTCGTAGGGGGCCCGCCAGTCCACGACCGGGGTTCCGTCCGGGCCGGCCGACAGGAGGTACAGGGCGTGGTCCGTGGCGACGGCGGTGCGGCCGGGGACGGTGGAGATGCTGTTCTGGACGCCTTCGCCGGTGCTGATGCCGCGCACCGCGCCGGTGGTGGTGTCGACGGTCCCGATCACGCCGCCGCTGGTGGCGAACCAGACCCTGCCGTCCCAGTCGGGGGTCAGACCGACGATGTTGTCCCCCGCGGGGACGGCGTTGCCGAGCGGGGTGGACTCGTCGGTCCGCAGTGTCCATCCCGACCCGGTGCGGTGGTGACCGACGCGGAGGAGGTTGTTGTTCCCGTCGACGACGACCAGGCGGTCGGCATTGTCGAGGTAGGAGTAGACGCCGCCGAAGAGACTGCCCTTGGGCAGGGCGAGGGAGGCGAGGTCGGCCCCTGTGGCGGGGTCGAGAAGGTGGACGGTCGGTGTCCGGCCGAAGATGGTCGTGCAGAGGGTGACCACGTAGCCGTCACCGCCCACGACCACGGTGGGGCAGGCCGAAGCCAGCGCCGTGCGGGAGTAGTTGATGCCGGCCGTGCCGGGCCCCGGGTAGCGGGTGGTACCGCTGGAGGCGCTGTCGCCGTGCATGGTCGCCGCGCCGTTGGCCGCGGTGGCCGGGTTCTGAGGCGGCTGCGGACCGTACGGCGAGGCCGGGTCGGCGGCGGCCGGGGCTCCGCCGAGGGCCACGGCGAGGGAGAGGGCGAGCACGGCGAGGCGCCCGCCCGCGGGCAGGGAGAACGGCATCAGGGGGTCCTCGTTGACTGGAGGGAGGGGGAGTGGCTGCGCAGCCGGGCGCCGACGGGCGGTTGCCGATGGTGCGGGCCGGCCCCAGGGCCTGTCGTCGAACTCCCGTCGTCGCCCGGAGGGCGGCCCCGCGTCGTCTGGTGCGTGCTCTCGGTGCGCCGGGCGGAAGCCCGCGTACTGGACGTTGGACGTCCTTGGCTTTCGCCCGGTGCGGCGGGAGTGCGTGCCAGGAGTCGCGGGCCGACGGGGGTTGACGACAGGCCCTGGGTTCCGTACGGCGGGTGCACCGCGGAACGACGCTGACCGCGACGCTATCCGCTGCCCGCACGATCCGGATCCTTCCGGGGCCGCAGGCCACAGCTTGTTCACGCAGTTCACGTCCCCGTAGCACGCGGGCAACACGAGGGGCCCGGCCCGTGGCAGCAGCCCCCGTCGCCGTCGCGGCGTACGCCGGCCACGGAACCCCTCGACCACGCCGCCGGGCGAACGCGGGAGAGCGCGCGGAGATGTCTCTCCCCCTCCCGGGCCGGTCCGCCGACAGCGCCGCCTCCCCTCGGCCGGGCGCCGCGGCCACGACCAGCCCGCCCCGGGCTCGCGGCCTCGTCGCGCTCGTGGTCTACGTCGGCCGGTGAACGCCTCGGCGGCGGGTGATCCCGGCCATCCGGTCGCGTCCGCGGGGTGAACTGGCCATTCCGCGGCGCGGAGGCGCCTGTCTCCGCCTCCTGGGCTGGTCGGGCCGTCGGCAGCGCCGCCTCCCCGGGCGCCGCGGCCATGACCAGCTCGCCCCGGGGTCGCGGCCCTCGTGGTGTACGTCGGCCGGGTAGCGCCTCGGCGGCGGGTGATCCCGGCCATCCGGTCGCGTCCGCGGGGTGAACTGGGGCCATTCCGCAGCGCGGAGGCGTCGTCTCCGGCTCCCGGGCCGGGCCGTCGGCAGCGCCGCCACCACCCGGTCGGTCCGGCGCCCATGACCAGCGGGGTGTGGCGCGGGCCTCGGGCTGGCCCTGGCCATCCGGCCGTGCCGCCGGGCGAACCCGGGCGGGTCTGCGGCGCGGAGACGTGCACTCCGCCGGGCCGGGCCGGTCGACAGCGCCGCCATCAACCGGCCTGGCGCTGCGGCCATATCCCCGAGGGGCCGCTCCCTGCCCGGTGCCGCGCCCTGCTGCGGGCCGCCCGCCCGCCATCCGGCCGGTCCCACCCGCTCAGCAACTCGGCGGTCCCACCGGGGCGGTCGGTGCGCGGCGCTCCCGACCGCGACGCGCGTGCCCGGCTCGTCAGTCCGTGGCACGGCCGGCCGCAGCGAACGGCGGGGTTGTTGCTGCCAGATGGCGAACTCGTGGCAGTCGGGCGCGGTCCCGGCCGGGTGGCCTCTGCCGTGCCTAGTATCCCCGGCACGGACGACGCCCCCCCGTGCCCGCGCCGGCCCGCGCCGGCCACCGGTCCCGCCCTCCCGCCCCTCCTCCCGCTTCCGCTCCCCGTAAGGACTCGTCCCGCCATGACCGTTCCCCGTGCCATCGGAGTCAGCGAGGCGCAGCAGCGCCTCGGCGAGCTGACCGTCGTCGACGTCCGCACTCCCGGCGAGTTCGCCACCGGACATCTCCCGGACGCCCTCAACCTGCCCTTCGACCAGCTCGCGCAGAGCCTGCCGGATCTGCGGGCGGCGGCCGAGCGGGCACCCCTGCTCGTGGTGTGCGCCTCCGGCGGCCGCGCGGACAAGGCGGTCACGGAGCTCGCGCTCCACGGCATCACAGCCTCCGGCCTGACCGGCGGCACCCGCGCCTGGGCGGCCGCCGGGTACCGGCTCCAGCACCCCGCCGGCCCCGTACGAGCCGTGTGGGCGATGGAACGGCAGGTCCGCTTCGCCGCCGGGAGCATCGTGCTCCTCGGTCTGCTGCTCGGGCTGCTCGTGCACCCCGCCTTCCAGTTGGTGTCCGGGGGGATCGGGGCGGGCCTGGTCCTCTCCGCCGTCACAGACACCTGCGGGCTGGCCGTGCTGCTCGGCCGGCTGCCGTTCAACCGCCGCGGCGCTGAGGTCCGGGCGTGACCGCCGGCCCCGCCGACACCGTCGGCCCCGCCGCCCCCTCGGACGCGTCGGCCGTGCCCTACGCGTAGTCCGGACCCGCCCGGCCGCCGCCACGGTCCGCACCGTGCCGGACACAGCGGCAGCCGGGCCCGGTGGCGGCACCACCGGTCCCGGCTCTCCTCGGGCGCCGGCTCGTTACATCGGCTCGGGGAAGATGTCGCTGATGCTCCAGGCGACACTGAAACAGGGCGGGAAGAAGTCGGTCTCCGGCTCGGTCTCCAGTGCCTGCAGAGCGAGGATCTGGCTCATGGGTGTTCCTCCTCTTTCGTCTCGGGGTCGTGTCGGTCGGTCATGCATACCTCGGCACGGGAGTAGCTCGCCACCGTGCCCAGGTGTTCATGGGACGTAGGCCGGCCGGTGGGGCGGCTGCGTCAGGAGTGGGCCCTCGAGCAGGCGTTGGAGGGCCAGCAGGACACCGGCCCCGCCGCTCGACAGGTCGGCGGTGAACCGCTGCGAACCCGCCCCGAGGAAGCGGACACCACGCCGGTACGGGACGGCGTACTTCAGCAGCCCGGTCGCGGCGCGTACGGCGTCGAGGCGGGCGGCCTCCGTGCCGGTGAGCTCGGCGTGCCCGGTCAGGAACCAGGTCAGCCCGGCGAGCCCCCGGTACAGGCCCGCCTCCTTCGTGACGCAGGAGACCCGGATGCCCGCGACCAGCCTCGGCAGTGCCGCGGCGCAGCGCTCGTCCGGCGCGGTGGCCACGTAGCGGGTGAGCGCCGCCGCGACCCCGGCCGCGCCCGTCGCCAGGTACGGCATGGCACGGGTGAACCGCGCGTCGTCGGAGACGGACAGGGCGCCGTCGTCCAGCGGAAAGGTGCGGTCGAGCTCCTGGTGGAGCAGCAGGCGGCCCGCCTCCAGCCAGCGGGCCTCGCCGGTTTCGCGGGCCAGGCGGTGGAGGAAGAACGCGAGCCCCGAGCGGCCGTGCAGCAGGCCGCGGGCGTCGTGCTCGCCGAGGGCGGCCTGCGGGCCGGGGGCGCGCAGCAGGCCCTCTCCCGCGGCGGCGGCCCGCTCCAGGTGGCCGCTCTCCCCGGTCAGCCGGTGCACGGCGAGCCAGGCCAGGCCGACCCCGGCCCGCCCGCCCGCCAGCGTGGCGCATGAGGCGGTGAGCGGGTGGTCGTCGGCGTCCCGGAGCAGGTCGACGGCCTCCTCCAGCAGGCCGAGTCCGGCCAGCACGCGGGCGACGCCGGCCGAGCCGACGAGCAGCCCTGGGGGCAGCTCCTCGCGCTGCGCCAGCGTGTCGCGGCGCAGCCGTTCGCGGATCGCCTCCGGCACCTCCGTGCCGGCTCGGTGCAGGGCGTGCACCACCCCGGCCGTGCCGTAGGCCAGACACACGTTGTTGGTGCGGAACGCCTCGGGAGAGGGCGGGAAGGCCCACTCCGGCCGGTCGGCGTCAGCCGTCTCCAGCAGCCCGGCGGCCACCTCCCCGGCCAGCCGGGTGAGGGAACCGCGCGGATCGGCGTCCAGCTCGGCGGGGGAGGGAAGGCGGCCGGGGCCGTCCTGCCGCTCCGCCTGCTGCCCTGTCAGGTGGAAGGCGGTGGCCCGCTGCCACAGGTCCTGCGGCGGAGCCGCGTCCGCCAGGTCGCGGCGCAGCAGCGCGAGGTTGGCGGGCGCGTGTTCGGCGATCTCGTGGAACGGCGCCACGAAGGCGAACGCGACCGCCGACAGGCCGTACCGGTCCTGCAGCAGCGGATCGGTGCCGGCCCGGAGCAGGCCGGGCGGGGGCGTGAACCCGGGGGTGCCCATCCCCGAGGGCGCCCCGGACAGCGCCGAGGCCGCCTCGAAGTCCACGAGCCGGACCCCACCCGACGGCGTGACCATGACATTGCCCAGGCTGAGGTCGCCGAACCGGTACCCGGCGGCGTGCAGCCGCTCCAGCGCGGCGTCCAGCCCGGCCAGCAGGTGCCGGCACGCCTCGTAGTACGCGGACACCGACCCGGCCGTACGGTCGGCGCGCGCCAGCGGGGAGGACCGGCTCAGCCAGCCCACCAGCGGCTGTCCCGCGACGTACTCGGTGACGAGGAAGTCGTGCTCCCACTCCGTGAAGTGCTCCAGCGGTTCCGGGCCCACCCCGGGGGCGGCCGCGTGCAGTTCGCGCAGCACGTCGTACTCGTGCCGCAGCCGCCGCTGCGCGTCGGTCCCGTCGAAGACCAGCCCGTTGTGGGCGCGGGCCTCCTTGACGAAGACCGCGCGGCCCGTCCGCCGGTCGAGGGCCTGGTAGGCGCCGCCGGCGTTGCTCAGCCGCACCGCGCGGGTCACCTCGTAGTCGCGGATCAGGATCGGGCCCGCGTGCGGCTCCTCCTCCTTCTCGACGAAGGGGTCCGTGATCCCGGCGGGCAGGTGGAAGGCGGGCAGCCGGGGGTCCACGGCCTCACGGCCGGATCCGTCGCGGACCAGCCCCTCCCGGGTGCCGTCGGCCCGCAGCCGGCTGCGGGCGCCGAAGGAGCCGTACCGGTAGTGGACCGTCCGCGAATCGCGGAAGCGCCGGTCGGTCAGCACATAGGGCCCCTCCTCCCCGTCGAGCGCGTCGCGCAGGCGCTCCAGCAGCCGGCGGCCGGTCTCCGTATCCGGTGGGTAGACGGCGCAGAACTTGCCCGACTGGGCGCGCGGGGCGTGCTTGTGATGGAGGAACAGGAAGTAGAGCCGTGCGCTGAGGTGTTTGAACGGAACGCCCTCGGAGAAACAGATTCCGGCGACCGTGTCGAGCACGTGCTGCGCCCGCTCCAGCCGCGCCGACACGTGGATCTTCCAGCCCTGCTCGGCCAGCCCGGCCCGCGCTCCGCCCCAGACCGTCCATATCCCCTGCGCGACACCGCGCAACCCCTGCGGCACCTCACGGGGAGCGAACCGCGGTCCCGGGTCGGCCACGCTGGTCAACGGCAGGTAGTACTCCCGGTCCGCGAGCGCTTCACCGAAGCCTTCGAGCACGGAATCTCCTCGCGGGGTGATGACGCCCGGACGGGGCACAGTCACTGGCACGCGAAGTCTCGCCGCCGCCGGTCGAGCGCCACTGGTGCGCGGGGCCGACCGACGGCGGGGCCCCGGCCCCGGGCCGGCCCGCCCTATCGGTGCCGGGTCAGCCTGCGGCCGGAGGTCGCCCCGTGGCCAGGGCCGCGCACGAACGCCGAGCGGCGTCCACGAAACGTCGGGCGCGTCATTTCCGGGGCCGAGAGGGGCGGGTCAGGCCTTCTTGACCACGCTCGACTTGAGCTGCATGGCCCCGAAACCCTCGATCCGGCAGTCGATGTCGTGGCCGTCGACGCCGTCGATCAAACGGATGTTGCGGACCTTGGTGCCCGCCTTGATGCCCGAGGGGCTGCCCTTGACCTTCAGCGCCTTGACGACCGTCACGCTGTCGCCGTCGCGCAGCACGTTGCCGACGGCGTCCTTGACAACCCGCTCACCGGTCGCGCCGGCATCGCCTTCAGCGCCCTCGGCGGGTACCCATTCGTGGCCGCACTCCGGGCAGACCATCAGAGCGTTCATCTCGTAGGTGTACTCGCTGGAGCACTTCGGACACGGAGGCAGGTTGTCGCTCATTCACGCAGGTTTCTGAACGTCGGGAAGCGGGGCGCCCTGGAGTACGACCGGCCGGCCGACCCACGGGCATCCACGCAGGGAAGTAGCCATAATATCAAATTGCAACATTCTGCAATTCGCTACATCCCCTGCTTCCCTTCCGTGCGCCCAGGTGCACCGGCCGTCGCACCGGCTCCGTGTGGCGGAGCCGCTGACGTCGCGCATCCTCGCGGCGGGCCGCAGAATCTTTGAATTGCAAAAGTCTGCAATTTCATAGATGCTGTGACTGCTGTGTCCGTAGGTAGCCGCGGGCACAGCACCAGGCGTTTGTCCCGTTCGGGGTCGTGAGAAAGGTGCGAGACCGTGCCGGTTCCGCTGTATCAGGCGAAGGCCGAGTTCTTCCGGATGCTCGGGCACCCGGTGCGGATAAGGGTTCTGGAGCTCTTGCAGGACGGGCCGATGCCGGTGCGGGACTTGCTGGGCGCGATCGAGGTCGAGCCCTCCGCCCTGTCGCAGCAGCTCGCGGTGCTGCGCCGGTCGGGGATCGTCAACTCGGTCCGTGACGGCTCGACCGTGGTCTACGAGCTGGCGGGCGGGGACGTGGCGCAGCTGATGCGGGCCGCGCGGCGGATCCTGACCGAGGTCCTGGCCGGGCAGAGCGAGCTGCTGGAGGAGCTGCGCGAGTCCGAGGTCCCGGCACCGTGAGCACGAACACCGCCCTGGCAGCCGTGATCGGCCGGGTCCGCTCCGTCCTGCCCGCCCGGGCGGACTACGCGGTGATGACCCGCAGCCCTCGCCGGGACCTGCTGGCCGGCCTCACCGTGGCGATCGTCGCCCTTCCCCTGGCCCTCGGATTCGGGGTCTCCTCCGGCCTGGGTGCCGAGGCGGGGCTGGCCACCGCCGTCGTCGCCGGCGCTCTCGCGGCCCTGTTCGGCGGGTCGAACCTCCAGGTGTCCGGGCCGACCGGCGCGATGACCGTGGTCCTGGTGCCGATCGTCGCCCGGTACGGGCCCGGCGGCGTGCTCACCGTCGGGCTGATGGCCGGTGTCCTCCTGATCGGGCTCGCGCTCCTGCGGGCGGGGCAGTACATGCGGTACGTGCCGGCGCCGGTGGTGGAGGGTTTCACACTGGGGATCGCGTGCGTGATCGGCCTCCAGCAGATACCCAACGCACTCGGCGTCGAGAAGCCGGAGGGGGAGAAGGTCCTGCTCGTGGCGTGGCGGGCCTTCGTGGAGTTCGTGGCCTTCCCGAACTGGACGGCGATCGGCCTGTCCGCGGGTGTCGCGGCGGTGATGCTGGCCGGGGCGCGGTGGAAGCCGACGGTCCCCTTCTCGATCGTCGCGGTCATCGCCGCGACCGTGATCGCGCAGGTCTTCCATCTCGACGCGGCCGCCCCGATCGGGGATCTGCCCCCGGGACTCCCCGCCCCGTCGCTCGCCTTCCTCGACGTGTCCGCGTTCGGTTCGCTGCTCGCCCCGGCGGTCGCGGTCGCGGCGCTCGCCGCGCTGGAGTCCTTGTTGTCGGCGACGGTGGCGGACGGGATGACGGTGGGACAGCAGCACGATCCGGACAAGGAGCTGTTCGGGCAGGGCGTCGCCAACCTGGCGGCCCCATTGTTCGGCGGCGTGCCGGCCACCGCCGCCATCGCGCGGACCGCGGTCAACGTCCGTACCGGCGCCTCGTCCCGGCTGGCCGCGCTCACCCACGCCGCGGTACTCGCCGTGATCGTGTTCGCCGCCGCTCCCCTGGTCTCGAAGATCCCTCTGGCGGCGCTCGCGGGGGTGCTGTTGGCGACGGCGATCCGCATGGTGGAGGTCGGCTCGCTGCGCGCGATGGCCAAGGCCACCCGCTCGGACGCTGTCGTCCTCGTCCTGACCGCCGCCGCCACGCTGCTCCTCGACCTCGTGTACGCGGTGATCATCGGGCTCGTCGTCGCGGGCGCCCTCGCGCTGAAGGCCGTGGCGAGCCAGGCGCGGATGGAGCAGGTCGACTTCCGCCCGGATGTGCCCGGCGAGCACAGCGAGGAAGAGCACGCACTGCTGGCCGAGCACATCGTGGCCTACCGCATCGACGGACCCCTGTTCTTCGCCGGCGCCCACCGCTTCCTCCTCGAACTCTCCGAGGTCGCCGACGTCAAGGTGGTCATCCTGCGCATGGCACGGGTGACCACCCTGGACGCCACCGGGGCCCTCGTCCTCAAAGACGCCGTGGAGAAGCTGGGCCGGCGCGGCATCGCCGTCATGACCTCCGGCATCCGCCCCGGCCAGCGCCAGGCCCTGGACGCCACCGGCGCCCTGGAGCTGCTGCGCCTCGAAGGCCGCGAGTACGCCACCACCCCGGAGGCGATCGCCGGCGCCCGCAAGTACCTGGAGCAGGCGGGACTGCTGCCCCGTACGCATCACCGACCGCACCGCATCCGGAAGGCCTCACGATGACCATCCCCGCCGACCTCCGCATGATCGAGGTCTCCGGTACCGAGGCCCTGTGGCTCCTCGAAGGCTCCGCCCAGGGCCGCCTCGTCTACAGCCGGCGGGAGGTGGCCGTCGTCCGCCCCGCCGCACACGTGATGGAGTACGGACGCCTCGTCGTACGAGCCCCCGTGCAGGCCGCCGCGATCCCCGGCCGGGCACTGTTGACCTACCACGTGGATGAGATCAGCACCCCGGCGGGGACCGGCTGGACGGTCAGCGCCCACGGCCCGGCGGACATCATCGCCGACCCGGATGAGGCCGCGCACTACCGGCGCACCCTGCGCGGCTGGGCGCACGGTCCCCACGACACCCTGCTGCGGCTGCATCCGCAGTCCGTTTCCGGGTTCCGCCTGGCCCGCCCCGTTCCGGGGGCGGGCCGGTGAGCATCCAGGTCGACGCGCTGCCGTACCGGCACGTGCTGGACGTACCCGCCATGGGCTCGGCCGTGCGTATCGCCCGGGAGACCACCGAGCTGGTCCTCGTGGAATGCGGGGTGGGCCTCCGCCATCCGAGCGTGGGACCGGCGCTGCTGATCGTGGCCGAGCTGGTCACCAACGCCGTCCGTCACGCCGCGGTGTCCTCACCGATGATCACCGTGACCTACGCCCACGGACCCGGCGCCTTTGCGTTCGCCGTACACGACCGTCACCCGTACCAGCCTGCCCTGTTCCGTGCGCTCGGCACCGCGCCGGGCAGCGGCCTGGCCCTGGTGGTGGAGATGACGATGGAGCTCGGCGGCACCGCTGTCGTGCGGGCGGACGCGGACGGGCGCGGCAAGGCCATCTGGATCACCCTTCCCCTGTGACGTCGAGGAGCTGACGATGACGATCGAATGGCGCTACACCACCCGTCAGGACCTGGGCGTGCTGTCCCTGGCCGGGTATCTCGGCGCGGAGGCCACCGACCGGTTCACCGGAGCGATCGGCTGGGCGCTCGCCCGGGGCACCGGACCGGTCATCCTCGACCTGACCGGGCTGATGGGCTGGTCGGCCGGCGGGCAGATCGCCGTCGCCCAGGCCGCCCGCCGTCTCGGCGAGAGCGGGCGCCGGCTCGAGCTCGCCGCGATCCCCGCGGACGGCTCGCTCGTCCCCGACGGGACCTGCCCGCCCGTGCCCGTCCACTGCGACCTCGCCGCCGCCCTGGCCGCCCACGGAGCTCGCGGGACGGTGAAACAGTGGACCACCGACGACTGGCCCACCGGGCAGTCGCCCGAGGCGTCCGCACTCGTCTGAGACCAGCGGCACCGTCCAGGGGTCCGGTCCGGCCGAAGGTCACGAAAGGCGCCCCACCGAGTCCCGCGAGTTGCAGGGATCTGCAATTGTGGAGGTCGCAAGGTGTGATGAGGGGCGAACGGATGTCCCTACGAAGGAACGGTTCCGGGTGGACGAGATGGGCAGTCAGGGGAGAGGTACACAGGTGAGCACGCCGCTCTACCAGCTGAAGGCGGAGTTCTTCAAAACGCTGGGGCACCCGGTGCGCATCCGCGTCCTGGAGCTCCTGTCCGAACGCGAGCACGCGGTGGCCGAGATGCTGGCCGAGGTCGGCGTGGAGGCGGCGAGTCTCTCCCAGCAGCTCGCCGTCCTGCGCAAGGCCAACCTGGTGGTCACCCGGCGGGAGGGCTCGAACGTCCACTACAGCCTGACCCATCCCCAGATCGCCGAGCTCCTGCGGGTCGCCCGCGGCATCCTCTCCGGCGTCCTGGAGGGCCAGGCGGAACTCCTGGCGGACCTCAAGGCCGGCCGCCACACCTGAACGCCACCCCACCCGGTGCCGGCCCTGCGGGGCCCGCACCCCACAGGCGGCGGCCGTCTTCCGTTAGTGCGGGTTCAACGCGCTTCTGACACCGGAAGACGGCCGCTCTCCCCCGTGCCGAACCCGCACCCCAGTGACCACACGGAAGGCGCATGCAGCGTGATCGATCAATTCGGTGAATTCGCGAAGGACCACCTGCACGGGAGACTGCGGCGGGACCGCGAGGCGCTGCTCTGGAAGCTCGACGGCCTGTCCGAATACGACGCCCGCCGGCCTTTGACGGCAACCGGGACCAACCTCCTCGGCCTGGTCAAACACCTGGCCACCGTCGAGGCCAGGTACTTCGGCGAGGTCTTCGACCGCCCTTCCCCGGAACCGCTGCCCCGGTGGCAGGACTCCGACGGCAGCGATCAGTGGGCGGCCGAGGGCGAGACGCGGGACCAGATCATCGGGTTCTACCGGCGCACGTGGGAACACTCGGACGCGACGATCGAGGCGCTTGCCCTGGACGCCCCCGGCCACGTGCCGTGGTGGTCGGAGCCCTACCCCAACACGAACCTGTTCGCCGTCATGGTCCACGTCCTCGGCGAGTCCGTCCGGCACGCCGGCCACGCCGACATCCTGCGCGAGGGACTCGACGGCCGGACCGGGCTGCGCGCCGAGCACGAGACGCAGATCGACGAGGAAGCCCGCGCCGCCCACCGTGCGAAGATCGAGCAGGCCGCCAGGTCGGCCGCACCGGTCGGCGTTGCCGTCGCCCGCGGGTTCACCACCACGCTCGTCGGCACCCTCGCCGCCGAGTCCACCCCCGGCGGCGCCTGACCACGGTTCTGCCCCCTGCCCCTGCCCGTCGCGGACGTGACGGCGCAGGTCCGCCGGGGGAAGCAGGCGAATCCGGACGTCCGTAGCGGCGGACGTGCCCATTACCCGCGCGCCGACGCGGTACTCCGGTGAAGTCCGGCCAGCCGGCTGGCCCACCTCACCGGCCGCTCGGTCACCTTCCGTCCAAGCTCGTCGTCCACCGCGTGAGGAGTGGGGCGCCTGTGGTCGGTCAGGCGAGGTCGGGGAGGGGGCGACGAGCGACCTCGTGGGCGTCGTCCGGCGGGACGCCCAGCATGCGCAGGACCATCTCGGCGAGGTTCACCGCGGCGTCGTCGCCGTCCACATCGGGGCGGGCGAACCTCAGCTCCACCAGGGACAGCAGCGTTCCACCCAGCGCGGACAGGGCCACTGTCGGGTCGACGGCGGTGAAGCGGCCGGAGGCCATGCCCACCTCGACGTCCCGCAGCGCCCGCCGGGCCAGACCGTTGTCCGAGTGGATGTGACCCAGGCCCCGGCGGCGCAGCACCTGCATCAGCTCCGGGTGCGACTCGGCCATGCGGGCGCTGAGCCGGAAGCCCGTCGCGACGAGCTCGGCCGGGTCGTCGATACCGGCCAGGCCCTCGTCGAAGGTCTGGCCGAACTCCTCCAGCGCGTCCTGCACCGCGGCCTCGAACAGCTCCGGCTTCGAATCGAAGTGGTTGTAGAACGAGCCGAAGCCGACGTCGGCGCGCTCGGCGATCGCCTGGATGCTGACGCCGGTGTCCCCGGTCTCGGCGAGTATCCGGCGAGCCGCGCGGACGAGAGCCCCGCGGGTCTCGGCGCGACGCCGCTCGAATCGGTTGCTGGTCGGGGCTGACGTAGGCATGTCCAGATTCTAACCGCCGAGCCGATGACCACCGCAGTCCTGATGAATCCATCATTTCCCGCCGCGAACATCTTGACGACGGAACTGTCACACTTGATGATTTCATCATTACGGCAATGCTGCTTGGAGGTCACCATGTCCGAACCCCGCGTCAACGCAGTCGGCGTCCCGGACGTCAGGACGGCCCATCAGGACCTCCACAGCGCGCAGGGCGCCCTGCGCGGCGAACATCCCGGGCGGTCCCGGAACCCCGTGATCAAGGTGGCCGACCTGGCCTGGCTGGAGTTCGAGAAGCCCGATCTGGACCGCGCCGAGGTCTTCGCCCGGGACTTCGGCTTCGGTGTCGCCGCCCGGAGCGAGGGCGAGCTCTGGCTGCGCGGCACCTTCGCCGGCTCGCCGTGCATGGTGATCCGGCGCGGCCGGACCTCCCGTTTCATCGGCCCGTCGTTCCGCGCCGCCGACCGGGCCGACCTGGACCGGCTGGCCCGCGCCACGGGTGCGTCCGTACGGGACGCGGACGTGCCCGGCGGCGGCAAGGTGGTCGACCTGCTCGACCCCTCCGGCTTCCCGGTCCGCGTCGTGCACTGCGGGCAGGAACTGCCGGCGCTGCCCGAGCAGCAGCCGCTCCTGCTCAACTCCGGCACCGATCACCGTCGCACGAACGTCACCCAGCGCCCGCCGCGTGAACCCTCCCGCATCCAGCGTCTGGGCCATGTGGTCCTGGAGACACGGGTGTTCGGGCGCGCCCTCGACTGGTACCTGGACACCCTCGGGATGATCGTGTCCGACTTCCTGTTCCTGGACGGCCGGCGCGACCGCGGCCCGACGATGGCGTTCATCCGCTGTGACCAGGGCAGCCGGCCCGTCGACCACCACACGCTGGCCATGCACCTGGGCCCGGGCAACGGCTACGTCCACTCCGCCTACCAGGTGACCGACCTCGACTCGATCGCCGCGGGCGGCGAGTACCTGGCCGAGCGCGGCTACCGGCGCAGCTGGGGCATCGGCCGGCACATCCAGGGCAGCCAGCTCTTCGACTACTGGCGCGACCCCGACCGCTTCATGCTGGAGCACTTCGCCGACGGTGACCTGTTCTCCTGCGACCTGGAGCCCGGCTGGGCCCCCATGTCGACCACCGGCCTCGCCCAGTGGGGACCTCCTGCCACCCGTGACTTCCTCGGCGCGAGCCCCTCCCCGCAGCGGATCCGTGACGTCATCGAAGCCCTGCGAGGCGACAACGAGCTGGACCCGGCACGCCTGCTGGGCCTGCTCAAAGCCGCCAAATCCTGAACCCCGACCCCTCACGAAGGTACTGACATGAGCACCAACGTCCTGCGCACCGCCGACGGCTGGTGGGTCCTCCTCGGCGACCGCGCCGTCCCCGTCGACACCAAGGCCGCCACCACCGCCGAGCTGATCGCCGACCGGGCGGCCGTGCGCGAGGCCGCCCTCTCCGGGGAGGCGGGCACGCCCGTCGCCGACCTGGTCGCCCTCTCGCCGGTCACCACTCCCTGCCGGGTGGTCGCGCAGATGGTCAACTATCGCAGCCACGCCCGCGATTCGGGCTTCACCGGGGACATCCCGCCTGCCTTCTTCCGCAAGGCGTCCGGGTCGGTGAGTGGCCCGGGCGAGGCGATCGTCCGGCCGTCGCACGTGAAGTTCCTCGACTACGAGATCGAACTCGGGCTCGTCATGGGCGCACCCCTGCCCGTCGGCACCGTGGTCGAGGAGCGTGACCTGCCGTCGTATGTCGCCGGGCTGGTGATCACGAACGACGTCAGCGCCCGTGATGTGCAGCTGACCAAGACGCAGTTCTACGAGAGCAAGTCGTACCCGACCTTCACACCGACCGGGCCCTGCCTGGCGCTGCTGGAGCCCGAGGACTTCGCCCATCTCCTCGATCTGCGGCTGAAGCTGTCGGTCAACGGAGAGCCGCGTCAGGACCGCACCCTCGCCGACATGATCGTCCGCCCGGCACAGGCGCTGACGTTGCTGGCCCGCTTCCAGACCCTCGACCCCGGCGACCTGCTGCTCACCGGGACCCCCGGCGGCACGGCCCTCAAGGCCCCGCCCAAGGCGGTCGAGAAGATCGGCGCGCTGCTGCCGCCCGCCGTGAAGTGGAAGGCGTTCTTCAAGAGCCAGGCACGTAACCCGCACTACCTGCACACGGGTGACGTGATCACGGCGACGATCTCGACCGCGGACGGGCGGATCGACCTCGGCGAGCAGCGCACGCCCGTCACGGACGCGAAGCAAGACCCGAGGTGAGCCGCACATGACCGCCGACCAGGCCGGCCCCCGGGACACCGCACCCGCTCCCGCACCCGGGCCCGCACAGACAGACCCCGCACAGACAGACCCCGCACAGACAGACCCCGCACAGACAGACCCCGCACAGGCAGACCCCGTACCCGTCGTGATCATCGGCGCCGGGCCGGTGGGTGTGACCGCCGCCCTCCTCCTCGCCCGGCGCGGTATCCGCACCGTCGTCCTGGAACGCCACCAGGACGTCTACCCGCTCCCGCGTGCCGTCGCCACCGACGACGAGGTGCGCCGCATCCTCCAGGCCGCGGGCGTGGGCGAGGAGTTCGCCGCGATCGCCCGCCCCGCGAACGGACTGCGGCTGCTGGACGCCCGGCACCGGGTCATGGCCGAGTTCCGGCGCTCCGAGCACGGCCACCACGGCTACCCGCAGACCAGCATGTTCGACCAGCCCGAGCTGGAACGACTGCTGCGCGACGCCCTCGCCCGGCGCCCGGAGTGCGAGCTGCGGGGCGGTGTCGAGGTCACCGGCGTCGGCCCGGACCCGGCCGGCCGCGTGCGCGTGAGCTACCGCGACGACGACGGTGAGCATCATCTGCGGGCCGAGGCGGTCCTCGGCTGCGACGGCGCGGGCAGCCTCACCCGTGCCGCCATCGGCGCCGCGTGGGAGGACCTGCGGTTCGAGGAACGCTGGACCGTCATCGACGTCCGCACGAAGGCCGACGTCCGCTGCTGGGAAGGGGTCGACCAGGTCTGCGACCCGCACCGGCCGGCGACGTTCATGCGCGTCGGCGAGGACCGCTACCGCTGGGAGTTCCGGCTGCAAGACGGGCGGCAACCGGTCCGCGAACTGATCGCCCCGTGGCTGTCGCCCTCGTACGACGGGGACTTCGAAGTCGTACGGGAGACGCAGTACACCTTCCGGGCGCGGGTGGCCGACCGGTGGCGCAGCGGACGCGTCTTCCTCCTCGGCGACGCCGCCCACCTCACCCCGCCGTTCATCGGTCAGGGTCTCTGCTCGGGCCTGCGCGATGCCCACAACCTCACCTGGAAGCTGGCCCGCGTCCTGGGCCAGGGCGGTGACGAACGGCTGCTGGACACGTACGAGAGCGAGCGCAAGCCGCACGCACGGCACGCGATCCGGCTCGCGGTCGCCATGGGCTGGGCCATGACCGGAGGCCAGGACGGTGCCGCCGCACTGCGCCGCAGGATCGTGGCCGCGGCCTGCCGCATACCCGGCCTCACCGCGGCGGCGGGCCGGGACCTCAGCCCGACCCTGACCGCCGGGCCCCTCGTCCGGCGCCGTATGCGCAGGAGCCTCGTGGGCACCCACTGCCCCCAGCCATGGGTGGCACTCGACGGCCGGCGCAGCCGCCTCGACGCACTGCTCGGCGACGGCTTCACCGTCCTGACCGCCGTCGAACCCTGGCCCTCGCTGCGCGCCCTCGCCCACGGGCTCGGCGTCCCGGCGATCCCCGTGACCGACCTCCGTGACGACGGCGCTCTCGCCGCCTGGCTGCGCGCCGGCCGGGCGGACGCCGTCCTGCTGCGCCCCGACCGCGTCGTCATGGACGTCGTCCCGGCCGGGAGGCACGACTTCACGGACACCGCCGCCTGGGCGTCCCTCCTGCACACCACCCGCAGCCCCACCCTTCCCCACGGACCGTCGAGAAAAGCCTGCTGAGGAGCGCCACACGATGACCAGGCCGTACCCGGAACCCTTCACGACGCCCGATCCGCAGGCCGTCGCCGACAGCCGCATCATGGACTTCGCCCGCCACGCCGGCGTGGACGGCACCGACTACGCCACCCTGCACCGCTGGTCGGTCACCGACCTGGAAGGCTTCTGGGGCGCGGTGTGGGACTACTTCGACATCGACGCGGAATCCCCGTACGAGCAGGTGCTCGCAGCGGAGCGGATGCCGGGCGCCCGCTGGTTCCCCGGCGCCACCCTCAACTACACCCACCACGCCCTGCGCAATCTCCCCGACAACACCGTGGCGATCATCGCCCTCGACGAGACCGGCTCCGGACACGAGGTGACCGGCGGCCGGCTGCGGGCACAGGTGGCCTCCGTCGCCGCCACCCTGCGCGACCTGGGCGTCGGCGAAGGGGACCGGGTCGTCGGCTACCTCCCCAACACCCCGCACGCGATCGTCGCGTTCCTCGCCGCCGCGAGTCTGGGCGCCGTGTGGTCGGTCTGCGGGCAGGACTACGCGCCCAAGGCCGCCGCCGACCGCTTCGCCCAGCTCGAACCCACCGTCCTGATCTCCGCCGACGGCTACCTCTTCAACGGCACCAGCCACGACCGCCGCGCCGCCACCCTCGAACTCGCCGGTGCGCTGCCGACATTGAAGGCAACCGTGCTCGTGGACCACGTGGGCCTGCCGTGGCCGTCACAGGCGTACCCCTCGCCGGTGGTGCCGTGGGAAGAGGCCGCCACCCGCACCGAGGAACTCACCTGCACACCGGTGCCGTTCGACCACCCGCTGTGGGTCGTGTTCTCCTCGGGCACCACCGGCCTGCCCAAAGGCATCGTCCACGGCCACGGCGGCGTCCTGCTCGAACACCTCAAGACCCTCGGCCTCCACTCCGACCTCGGCCCCGGCGACCGGCTGCTCTGGTACACCACCACGCACTGGATGATGTGGAACCTGGTCGCCTCCACGCTGCTCACCGGCGCCACCACGTGCACCTACGACGGCAGCCCGGCACCCTTCGCCAAGCTCGACGTCCTGTGGGAGCTGGCCGCGCGCCACCGCGTGACCGTCTTCGGCACCAGCCCGCAGTACCTGCTGGGCATGGCCAAGTACGGCATCGACCCCTCGGCGCACGACCTGTCCTCGATCCGCGTGGTCGGCTGCACCGGCTCCGCACTGCCGGCCTCCGCCTATCCCTGGGTCCGCCACCACGTCGGCGACCACGTCCTGCTCGCCTCCGTCAGCGGCGGCACGGACGTCGTCTCCGGCTTCGCCGGAAGCGCCCCCAACACACCGGTCTGGGCAGGAGAGCTCTCAGCTCCCCACCTGGGCGTGGCCCTGGCCGCCTACGACGCCGAGGGCGTCCCGGTCGTGGACCAGGTCGGGGAGCTGGTCGTCACCCGCCCGATGCCGTCCATGCCGCTGTACTTCTGGAACGACCCCGACGGCACCCGCTACCGCGACGCCTACTTCTCCTCCCACCCCGGCATGTGGCGGCACGGCGACTGGATCACCGTCACCGGACACGGCTCGGTGATCGTCCACGGCCGCTCCGACAGCACCCTGAACCGCAACGGCGTACGCCTGGGCAGCGCCGACATCCACGACGTCGTCGAACGCCTCCCCGAGATCAACGAGGCCCTCGTCATCGGCGCGGAAGAACCCGACGGCGGCTACTGGATGCCGCTGTTCGTGGTCCTCGCCGCCGACGCGACCCTGGACGACCCGCTCCGCGAGAGGATCAAGGAGGCGATCCGGACCGGCGCCTCACCCCGCCACGTCCCCGACGAGATCCTCGAAGTCCCCGGCATTCCGCACACCCGCACCGGCAAGAAACTCGAAGTCCCCGTCAAACGCCTCCTCCAGGGCGCCCCGGTCGAGCAGGTCGTCGACCCTGCAGCCGTGGACGCCCCCGACCTCATCGACCACTTCGCCCACCTGGGCGCCCAACGCCGGAGCCGGTCGACGTGACCACCGCGCAAAGGCCCAGCTCAGGCGCCTATTTTCGCGCCCCTAGAAGAACCCGAGCTTCTTGGGGGAGTAGCTGACCAGCATGTTCTTCGTCTGCTGGTAGTGCTCCAGCATCATCTTGTGGGTCTCGCGGCCTATACCCGACTGCTTGTAGCCGCCGAACGCGGCGTGCGCGGGGTAGGCGTGGTAGCAGTTCGTCCAGACCCGGCCCGCCTGGATCGCCCGGCCCGCGCGGTAGGCCGTGTTGATGTCGCGGGTCCAGACCCCCGCGCCCAGGCCGTACGACGTGTCGTTCGCGATCCGGACGGCGTCGTCGAAGTCCTGGAAGGAGGTCACGGACACCACCGGGCCGAAGATCTCCTCCTGGAAGATCCGCATACGGTTGTCGCCCTCGAAGACGGTCGGCTGGACGTAGAACCCGCCCGCCAGGTCGCCGCCGTGGTCGACGCGGTCGCCACCGGTCAGGATCTTCGCGCCCTCCTGCCGGCCGATCTCCACGTACGAGAGGATCTTCTTCAGCTGCTCCTCCGATGCCTGCGCGCCGATCATCGTGTCCGTGTCCAACGGGTGCCCCGGAACGATCAGTTCGGTGCGGGCCACGGCGGCGTCGAGGAAGTCCCCGTACCGGCCGCGCTCGATCAGGGCGCGCGACGGGCTCGTGCACACCTCGCCCTGGTTGAGGGCGAACATCGTGAATCCCTCCAGGGCCTTGTCGCGCAGGTCGTCGTCGGTCGTCCAGATGTCGTCGAAGAAGAGGTTGGGGCTCTTGCCGCCGAGTTCGAGGGTGACCGGCTTCAAGTGCTCCGCCGCGTACTGCATGATCAGGCGGCCGGTGGAGGTCTCGCCGGTGAACGCGATCTTCGCCACCCTGGGGCTGGAGGCCAGCGGCTTGCCGGCCTCCTCCCCGAAGCCGTTCACGATGTTCACCACGCCCGGCGGCAGCAGGTCCGCCACCAGGCTCAGCCAGTAGTGGACGGAGGCCGGGGTCTGCTCGGCCGGCTTGAGGACGACGGTGTTCCCCGCCGCCAGCGCCGGGGCGAGTTTCCAGACCGCCATCAGGATCGGGAAGTTCCACGGGATGATCTGCCCGACCACGCCGAGCGGCTCGTGGAAGTGGTAGGCCACCGTGTCGTCGTCGAGCTGGCTGAGCGCGCCCTCCTGCGCCCGCAGCGCTCCCGCGAAGTAGCGGAACTGGTCGATGGCCAGCGGCAAGTCGGCGGCGAGGGTCTCCCGGATCGGCTTGCCGTTCTCCCAGGTCTCCGCGACCGCCAGGGCCTCCAGGTTCCGCTCCATCCGGTCCGCGATGCGCAGCAGGACGCCCGAGCGCTCGGCGACCGAGGTGCGCCCCCAGGCGGGCGCCGCCGCGTGCGCCGCGTCCAGGGCCCGCTCCACGTCCTCCGCGCCGCCCCGGGCGACCTCCGTGAAGGGCAGGCCGGTCACGGGGGAGGGGTTGTCGAAGTACCGGCCGCCGGCGGGCTCGACGTATTCGCCGCCGATGAAGTGGTCGTAACGGGACGCGTACGACATGAGCGCCCCCTCGGTACCGGGCGCAGCGTAACGGGCCATGACGTCCTCCCCTTGCCGGGCGCCGTCCGCCGTCGGACAGCGCTCCGGGGGAGGCTAGGAGCGGACAGGTTGCGGATACGTTGCGCGCTGCGGCGGGTTCGGGTGCGCCCGTACGTCATCCACGCGCGCGCCCAGTTCGCGGTCGAGGGCGTGTACGCGGGCCAGCGCGGCCGAGCGGCCCTCCGGCGGCAGCGCCGAGGCGAGGGCCCGCCACGCCTCCCGGTCGTCCGCGCCCCACGCGCTGCACACCCAGTCGGCCAGCAGCCCCGCGTCCGCCCGGGCGATCACGGCGGCCCGCGCCTGCTCCTCGATCCTGCGGCGCAGCCGGACGATGCCGGGCGCCGTGGACGCGGGCAGCAGCGGCCCGGGGTAGTGGTGGAGCGCGGCGGAGACAGCACCCGCCGCCAACTGCCGGGTCAGCGCGGTGAAATCCGCGTCGAGCGGGACGGCCGTGCGGTACGGGCGCGACAGCGGGGCCGCCGGTCCCAGCAGGGCGCGCAGCCGGGACATCTCGGCGCGCAGGGTCACGGGGGAGACCGACTCGTCCTCGTACAGGGCGATCGCCAGCTCCTCGCCGGTCAGTCCTCCGGGGTGGTGCGCCAGCAGGGCCATGATCTCGCTGTGCCGCCGGCCCAGCCGCACCCGGCGCCCGCCCGTGTCCAGCAGCGCCTCGTCCAGGCCCAGGGCGGTCAGGGTGTCCGCGGCGGCCGTCGGGCCCGGTTCGAGCAGCGTCAGCTGGGCCTCCGCCGCCCGCGCCACCGCCCGTACGAAGGCCAGGGAGTGGGGGTGGGCGAGCCAGTCGCCGCCGGTGACGTCCACCGCGCCCAGCAGCCGGCCCGTCCGCGGATCCCGCACGGGGGCCGCCGCACAGGTCCACGGATGGACGCGCCGGCTGAAGTGCTCGGCGCCGAAGACCTGCACGGGCTCGCCGACCGCCACCGCCGTACCGGGAGCGTTGGTCCCCATCGCCGCCTCGGCCCAACGCGCACCCGGGACGAAGCCGAGCCGCTCCGCCCGCCGCAGGGTGGCCGGCTCCCCCTCCACCCACAGCAGGCTCCCCCGCGCGTCGCACACGGCGAGCAGGTGCGCCCCGTGCGCCGCGAACTCCCCGACGAGCTCGCGGAACAGGGGCATAACCCGGCCCAGCGGATGCTCCGCCCGGTACGCGCTCAGGTCCCGCTCGGCCAGCTCCATCCCGGGCGCGCACTCCGGGCTGACCCGGGCCCGCGCGCACCGCCGCCAGGACCGCGCGATGACCGCCCGCACCGGCGCCTCGACCCGCCCGTCCCGCGTGAACGCGGCGTGGGCGCGCCGCAGTTCGCGCGTACGCTCGGCGGGGTCGGCCCCGCCGGGCAGCGCCACCGACGGCTCGTCCATGTCACCCTCCCGTGGTGCGCGGTCCCCGGAGCGCCCCCATCGTCGTCCCGGTGCCGGGACCCGGCAAGCCGTGCGTCGGCCAGTACGCCGTGGATCTGGAGCACGGGCGCGGTCACGGTCACGGGCACGGGCACGGGCGCGGTCACGGGTGCGGTCACGGGGACGGGCCACCGGGCCGCCGCACCCGGTTCCGGGAGGTCCGGGAACGCTCGGGCGAGGTCGGGCGTTGAGGGGGTAGTGGTCGACCACAGGAGGAGGTGCCCGCAGATGTCCAATCGCGGAAAGGTCGCGGTTGCCGGGGTCGTGGCAGCCATCGTGTTGTTCTGGAGCGTCGGATTCTGGGCCGGACTACTGGTCCTGATCGGTGTGCCGACCGCCGCCTACCTCCTGCTGGATCCTTCGCAGCGCCGTCGCCTCCGGGGAGTGTCCCGCAAGCAGATAGGCCGATGACCCCGCCCCGGAAGGGACGGCCCGGACTCCGGCTCGCGCCGCGCGGAGTCCGGCACACCCTGCCCGGTCAGGCCGCGTTGCTCGCGGGGACGGGGCCGAGGTCGGCTTCGAGGAGCATCTGGGACGCGTGGTCCACGAGGTGGCGGAGCACCGCGGAGTAGAGCTGGTCGCCGCCCAGTTCGTCCAGGAGGCGGTGCGCCTCGGCGCGGAAGCCGTCGATTTCGGTCCGGTACCGTCCGAGGGCGACGGGCGTCCGGAGCAGGGAAGCGAGCTCCGCCCTGGCTTCGGCCGAGCGGCCGGCGGCGGCGCTCAGGCCCAGGATGTGGTCCCTGGACCCGAGGGGCGCGTCCTCCAGGACGGAGGCGAGCAGATAGGTCACGGTCCCGTTGAGCAGGTCCTCGTCACGACCGGAGAGGATGTCCTCCTGGTCGTTGAATATCTGCCACAGGATTCCGAATATGTAGCCGAATTCCCGCCAGAGTTCCACTTTTTCCGCCGTGGTTCCCGAAAATATTGCGGCCATGGCCGTGATCATTCCGAAAGGAGCCCCGGACTTGCCGCGGTACGTCTCGATCACGGACGCGCGCGAAGCCTTGCCGGCTTCCCCGCGCATGTCGTCTATCTGGCCGTCGACGCCGATGATCCAGCCGTTCAGGATTTCCGTCACGAGTGCGCTGCGCGTCGATTCCGGCAGCTTCTGGTCCAGGACGATCTGGATGGGGAGGGCGTTTCCGGTGACGACGGAGGCCAGCAGGGCCTCGTTCTCGGTGAGCTCGCCGGAGATCCGTGCGCCGTTCGCGTCGGCGAGATCGTCGAGGTAGCAGGCCGAAGTCCACCACAGCAGATGGACGGCGGACAGCGGCATGGCCGGCCGGGGATCGCCCGTCTCGATGGCGTGCGTGAGCAGGGGCAGCACCGACAGGGGGTGTCTGAGTTTGCGGTGCTCCAGGAGCTTGGCCACTGAGGTCCGCGTGATGTTCGCCAGTGGTCCGAGTCGCTGCAGAGCGGTCTCGATCTCCGCATCGATATCCTGCGCGACTTGCTGGTGCAGGTCCAGATACGACGTGCAATTCAAGAGATCGGCCTCCGTCGGAAGAAAGACCGAAGGGAGTGGAGTTTTCCCTTCCAGTCAGTTGGGTCAGTGACGTGGCTGATTCGATCATTCCGGAGGAAGGGGATCCAGAGCGATTTCCGGCCTCCGTGGCCGGATATCGACGCTGCGGGCCCGTGTCACCGGTGACGGACCGGCCGACGCCGGGCGCGGGCATCGGCCGGGATCCCGTCCCGGCTCTCCCGGATCGTGCCGGACGGCGCGGACCGGGCAGTTCCGAAAGGCAGGGCCCTAGTAGTAACCCCGCATCAGGGCCGTCGCCCACTCCGGCTGCCGCAGCTCGCCGCGCGGACCGAACTCGGCCATGTACGGCTTGAGGTCGAGTACAGGAGTGCCGTCCACCGCGTCGAGGCCCTCCACGTGCACGTCCAGGCCGTCCACCTTCACCAGCCGGCAGCGCGAGAGGCCCAGCCGGTTGGGCCGGTTCTTGCCGCGCTGCGCGAAGATGCCGACCAGTGGCCAGTCCGTGTTGCCGCGCGGGTGGCGGGCACCCGTCTCGATCTTCTCCACGGGCACCCGGTCGAAGTGGTACACCACCTCGACGTGCGAGAAGTCCTCCAGTCCGTACAAGGCCTCCGGCCCGAACCGGAGCGGGTCCAGGCGGATCACCGCCACCTCCTGCCCCCAGTCGTCGTCGACCACCTCCGCGCGGCCGCCCACGACCACGCCCACGGGCTCCGACTCCACCATCGTCTCTCCCTTCGTGTCACCGCTCCCGCCCGCTCCCGCCACCCGCCCCCTGGTCGGGGTTCAGGCCGGACGCACCGCGACGCGGTCCAGCGCAGCCAGCAGATGCGGAAGATCGTGACGGCCCTCACGGGGGACCGTGAGGACCTCGCTCGGCTCCTCGTCCAGCAGGACGAAGGCTGCTTCCCTGTCTCCGGTTCCGCCCGTGCGGGCCACCAGCGACCAGCCGGGCCCGTCCACGCGCAGCGTCCGGGCGCCCTCTCCGGCGAACGAGGACCGCACCCGGCCGGGCGGCGGCGGGGTCCGCGTGTACGCCAGCGCCTCGTCCAGCGCCCGCGCGAGCCCCGGGTGCGCGGCCGCGGCCGCGCCGCCGTCCGTCGCCACCCGCTCACGCCACTCGGCCCACTCCCGGGCGATCTGGTCCGCGCCCATCCGCCGCTGGACCGGCCCCCACGCCTCGGCCGACGGCGGCGCCAGCGGTACCCGTCCCGTGCCGTCAGCGCCCTGCTCCGGGTCGTGCGGCTCCGGTATCCCCGTCGCCGACACCGACAGCTCCAGCGGCCAGCCCGCCAGCGAGATCACGATGCTCCGCTCGTCGGGGGACAGGTCGTACTCCATCCCGCAGTCCCAGGAGGCGATGGCCGTGGCCACGAGCGAGACGTCGTCCACCACGACCGTCCAGCGCGCGCCCTCCTCGTCCTGGCCCAGCACCAGCCCGTAGCCCTCGCCGGACGGGGCCACGCCCAGCAGGGAACAGGCCTCGGCGAAGTCGTCGCCCAGGACACTGGGGAACTGCGCGGGGGTCAGCAGTACGGCCGTCAGCACGTACAGCGAGCCGCCACCCTCGTCGTCGGACACCTGACCTCCCGGAGCTCTCTCGTCGGCGCACCTTAACCAGCCGGTAACTCGCCCGTCGAGAGCCTGCGGGTGACGATTTCCAAGCCCGCTACCTGCACGTAGAGTTGGCAGCCCGCCACAGAAAGGGACACCCGGTGCAGCGTTACGACCGGCTGAGGGAGATCCTCCGGCTCGACCCCGACAAGGACTTCCTCGCCATCTACCGGCTCACCGCCACCTACGAGTTCCCCTGGGACTTCACCCGGGCCCTGGAGCTCGCCCTCTTCCGCACCTACGCGGTTCCGGCCATCGGGCGCCTGCTGGCCGAGACGGCCGAGTTCACCGACCGCCCGCAGAAGCGTTACGACGACACGGCGCTGCTCCTCGACGCCGTCGTCGAGCACGGTTTCCAGAGCGACACCGCCCGTACGGCGATCCGCCGCGTCAACCAGATGCACCGCGCCTACGACATCACCAACGACGACATGCGCTACGTCCTGTGCACTTTCGTGGTGATTCCGGTGCGCTGGATGGACGCCTATGCCTGGCGTCCGATGACCCACCACGAGCGCCGCGCCAGCGCGAACTACTACGCCGAACTCGGGCGACACCTGGGCATCACGGACATCCCGGGCTCCTATGAGGAGTTCGAGGAGACGCTGAACGCCTACGAGGAGGCCCACTTCGGCTGGGACGAAGGCGGCCGCAAGGTCGCCGACGCCACCATCGGGCTGATGGCCTCCTGGTACCCGGGGCCGCTCGCCCCCGCCGTGCGCGCACTGAGCCTCTCGCTCCTCGACGAGCCGCTGCTGGCCGCCTTCCGCTACGAGAGCCCGCGCCCGCAGGTCAGACGGCTGGTCCGGGGCGCCCTGAAGCTGCGCGGCCGCGCGGTCCGGCTGCTGCCCCCGCGCAAGGCCCCGCACTACGCCCGGCAGAACCCGGAGATCAAGGGCTACCCGGACGGCTACGACGTGGGCGAGCTCGGCACCTTCCCGGTGCCCGGTGCGGGCGGCTGCCCGGTCCCGCACCCCCGCCGGCCCGCCGGGGCGGAGGCTCAGCCGCCCTCGTGACGGCGTACGGCCACCACCAGGAAGCGGGTGTCCTCGTCGGCGTACGAGGTCACGTCCCAGCCCGAACCGGCAAGCAGCGGGCGCAGGTTGTGCTCGGCCCGCAGGTCGTCCGAGGTGAGTGGCCGGCCGTGGCGCGCGGCGAGGGCCGCCCGCCCGATCGGGTGGAAGAGCGCGAGCCGGCCGCCGGGGCGGACCACCCGGGCCAGTTCGCGCAGGTTCGCGGCCGGCTCGGGCAGGTGGGCGATGAGCCCGGAGGCGAACACCGCGTCGAGCACCCCGTCGCGCAGCGGCAGCCGGGCCACGTCGGCGAGCAGGAGGGCGCCCTCGGCGGCCCGCCCCGCCCGCTGGGCGGCGGCGAGCATCTGCGGGGTGAGGTCCGCGCCCAGCACCGTGCCCGCGGGTCCCACGGCGGCCCGCAGAGCGGTCAGCGCCCGGCCCGTGCCGCAACCCGCGTCGAGCACGCGGTCCCCCGGCGCCAGCCCGAAATCGGCGACGGCGGCCCGGAACGCGGGCCCGTCCTCGGGGAACTTGGCGTCCCAGCCGGCGGCGCGCACACCGAAGAATTCCTGGACGTGCGTGTGGTCTTCGCTCATGCGCCCATGATCCCGCACCGGGGCGTGCGGCCGGCGGCGCCCCTGCGGTGCGTGCGCAAGGTGGTACGCGCCGTGATCGGAGAAGAACGTATCTCTGTCATATTCCAGCAGTTCCAGCTGCTTTCGAAATGCTCCCCTTGTTCGTGGGGTCACCCGCACTAGCGTCCCGTGGCCATGGGACACCTGGACCACGCAGCCTATGGCTGGCTGACACCCGTGCTGTCATACGTGATGGCCTCGATCGGCGCCGCCCTCGGGCTGCGCTGCACCGTCCGTGCGCTCGCCGCGACCGGATCCTCCCGCCGCAACTGGCTCCTCACCGCGGCCTCCGCCATCGGCACCGGCATCTGGACGATGCACTTCGTCGCGATGCTCGGATTCGAGGTGACCGGCACCGAGATCCACTACAACGTGCCGCTCACCATCCTCAGCCTGCTCGTCGCCGTACTCGTCGTCGGCGCCGGGGTCTTCGCCGTCGGCTACGGAAGGGACCGGGGACGCTCCCTGGTGCTCGGCGGCCTCACCACCGGCCTCGGCGTCGCCAGCATGCACTACCTGGGCATGGCGGCCCTGCGCCTGCACGGACACGTCTCGTACAAGCCGCTCACCGTCGGCCTCTCCGTCGCCATCGCCGTGGTCGCCGCCACCGCCGCCCTGTGGGCCGCGCTCAACATCAGGTCGCCGCTCGCCGTCGCCGGTGCCTCGCTCGTCATGGGCGCCGCGGTCAGCAGCATGCACTACACCGGGATGATGGCCGTCCGCGTCGCCGTCAGCCCCTCGGACGCGGCCCTGCCTGGCGCCACCGCCATGCAGTTCATCTTCCCGCTCGCCGTCGGACTCGGCTCCTACCTGTTCATCACCGCCGCCTTCGTCGCCCTCTCCCCGACCGCGGACGAACGGGCCGCCTCCGCCTCCGCCTCCGCCTCCGCGCGGCACGTCCCGCACTCCATGCCGGCCGCCCGCTGAGCCGACCCGCGCGCGCCCGACACCCCCACAGACACGCCCGTACGTCCGCACCTGTAGGCACCGCCCCGGAACGAGGAGCCCATGCGCAGACCCCGCAGACATCCGGAAGCAGCGGCGCAGCGCCCGCCCGCGCCCCCGGCCCGCGGCCGCCGGGCCCACGCCGGGCCGCCGGCCGAGGAACCGGCCGAGGAATCGTCGGCGCAGGAGGCCCCGCGGCTCATCCCCTCCGCCGCCCCACGCACGGCCGGCTCCCGGCTGCGGCCCGCCACCGTCCGCGCGAAGATCGTCTCCCTGCTGATGGTCCCCGTCGTCTCCCTCCTCGCGCTCTGGGGCTTCGCCACCGTCAGCACCGCCCAGGACATCGCCCGGCTGAGCCTCGCGCACCGGGTCGACACCGAGATACGCACCCCCGTCGCGGCCGCCGTCACCGAGCTCCAGGCCGAACGGCGCGCCGCGGTCAGGCTCCTCGCCGACCCCGCCGCGGACCCGGGCGCCGCCATGGACCAGCAGGTCCGCCGCACCGAGGCCGCCGTCCGGCGGCTGCGGCTCGGGGACCGGCACACCGTCGCCGACTCCGGCGGCTACCGCGCCGACATCGCGATCCGGCTGGGTGCCTTCGTGGCCGCCGCCGAGGCGCTGGGACCGTCCCGCAAGGACATCGTCGCCCGCAGGGCCACCCCCGAGGCGGCCTACGAGACGTACACCGGCGTGGTCGACGCCGCCCTGGCCGTAGGCGGGGCACTGACGGGCGGCCAGGACGCCGAACTCGGCCCCGACGCACGCGTGCTGCTCGAATTCACCCGCGCCGGGGAACTGCTCGCCCGTGAGGACGCGCTGCTCGCCCTGCCGGGCCCGCGGACCGCCGAAACGCTTCGCCGTCTGACCGGCACCGTCGAGTCCCGCCGCACCCTCACCGCCGCCGCGGCCGCGGACCTCCCCGGCGAACAGCGGGCCGCCTGGCAGTCCGTCACCAAGAGCGCCGTCTACGCCGACCTCACCGGGGCCGAGGACCGGGCCCTGGCCGCCGGCACCACCCGTGACAGCCGCACCGTCCCCGCGGGCTGGGAGGCCGCCCAGGCCGCCGTCGGCGGCTCGATGAGGGAGATCGAGGAGGCCGCGCACACCGCCGCCGCCGACCACGCCGACCCGCTCACCGAGGGCGCCCTCGGCCCCGCAGGAGCCGCCGTGGTCCTGGGCCTGGGCGCCGTGGCGGCCTCGCTCGTGATCTCCGTACGCATCGGCCGCGCCCTGGTCGTGGAGCTCGTCTCACTGCGCAACACCGCCCTGGAGATCGCCCGCCGCAAGCTCCCGCAGGCGATGGAACGGCTGCGCGCCGGCGAGGAGATCGACGTCGTGGCCGAGACCCCGGCCGGGCCCCCGGCCGACGACGAGATCACCCAGGTCGGCGAGGCCCTCGCCACAGTGCACCGGGCCGCGCTCAGCGCCGCGGTCGAACGCGCGGAGCTCGCCAGCGGCGTCTCCGGGGTCTTCGTCAACCTCGCCCGCCGCAGCCAGGTCCTCGTGCACAAGCAGCTCACCCTGCTCGACTCCATGGAACGCCGCGCCGACGACCCGAACGAACTCGGCGACCTCTTCCGCCTGGACCACCTCACCACTCGCATGCGGCGGCACGCGGAGAGTCTGATCATCCTCTCGGGCGCCGCCCCGGGCCGCGCCTGGCGGCTGCCGGTCCCCCTCACGAACGTCGTCCGGGCCGCCGTCTCCGAGATCGAGGACTACCCGCGCATCGAGGTCAGCCGCCTCCCCGAGGCCGCCGTCGTCGGCGGCGCCGTCGCCGACCTCACCCACCTGCTCGCCGAACTCATCGAGAACGCCGCCCAGTTCTCCCCTCCCCACACCAAGGTCAGGGTCACCGGCGAGCCCGTCGGCGCCGGGTACGTCCTGGAGGTCGAGGACCGCGGCCTCGGCATGGGGCGCGAAACCCTGAGCGAGGCCAACCGGCGCATCGAACAGTCCGAGGCCCTGGACCTCTTCGACAGCGACCGGCTCGGCCTCTTCGTGGTCAGCCGCCTCTCGGCCCGCCACGGTGTGAAGGTGCACCTGCGGACGTCACCGTACGGCGGCACCACCGCCGTGGTCCTCCTGCCGAACTCGATGCTTCAGGGCGCGATCACGGCCGGCGCCGCCGAGCCGGGCCCGGAACCCGCCCCGGAGCCTGCGGCCCCCCGGCCCAAGGCGGTCGCCGGGGCGGACCGGCCGCCCGCCATGACCGTCGTACGGGAGGAGGCCCGCGTCCTCCCGGCCCCCGAGCGGACCCCCCCACCGCAGGAACCGGCGGCGGCCCCGGGACCGGCCCCGGCCCCGGTGGCCCCGCTCCGGCCGCGCGCCGCCGGGGGCGCGGCCACCCGGACCCAGCCGCCCGCACCGGTCCCGGCCCCGGCCCCGCCGGCCCCGGTCACGGAGCTGCCGCGCCGGGTGCGCCAGGCCAGCCTGGTCCCGCAGCTTCGCGAGGCCGCCCCGAAGGCCCCGGCCGGATCCCGCCTCCCCGAGGGTCCGACGGGCCGCAGCCCGGAGGAGGCCCGGGACCGCATGACGGCCTACCGGGCCGGCTGGGCGCGGGGCGCCCAGGAGGACTCCCCCCACGCAGGCAGCGAAGGAGAAGTGTGATGATCGAACATCAGCGGATCGGCTTCGACGGCGGCCGCAGGTCCGGCGAACTGGACTGGCTGCTGGACGACCTCGTGGTCCGGGTCCGCGAGGTCCGGCACGCCGTGGTCCTCTCCAACGACGGGCTCGCCGTGGGCGCCTCCAGCGCACTGAGCCGGGAGGACGCGGAGCACCTGGCCGCCGTCGCCTCCGGCTTCCACAGCCTGGCCAAGGGCGCGGGCCGGCACTTCCGCGCCGGGGGCGTGCGCCAGACGATGGTCGAGATGGACGAGGGGTTCCTCTTCGTGGCGGCCGCGGGCGACGGCTCCTGCCTGGCGGTGCTCAGCGGCGCCGGCGCCGACATCGGGCTCATCGCGTACGAGATGGCCCGGCTGGTGAAGCGGGTCGGTGAGCACCTGTACACCCCGCCCCGGTTCGCGGCACGGCCGCCGGCCGCCGGCTGAGGGCGGCGGTCCGGTACATGAACGGCCAGTGGTACGACGCCGACGCGGGCCCGCTCGTCCGCCCGTACGCCATGACCGGTGGGCGTACGAAGCCGGGACCCCACGGGGTCCGCTTCGACCTGATCGCCCTGGTCGCGGTGGACACCGGGGGCGGGGCGGACACCGACCGGGCGGCCGAGTCGCTGCTCGGTCCCGAACACCGGGCGCTCCTCGGACTCTGCCGGTCCGAGACCCAGTCGGTGGCGGAACTCGCGGCCGACGCGGACCTGCCCGTGGGCGTGGTGCGGGTGCTGCTGGGAGACCTGCTGGAGGGCGGACACGTGAAGGTCAGCAGGCCGGTACCGCCCGCTCAGCTGCCGGACGAGCGGATTCTGCGGGAAGTCATCGAGGGATTGCGAGCGCTGTGATGGGACAACACGACAACGGGCGGCCGGGAGCGGGCTCGGCCCCGGACGGGGATCCGGGGGAGGACCCCGAACTGGCCGCGCTCGCGCTGAAGATCCTCGTCGCGGGCGGCTTCGGGGTCGGCAAGACCACGCTGGTCGGCGCGGTGAGCGAGATCCGGCCGCTGCGGACGGAGGAACTGCTGAGCGAGGCGGGCGAACTGGTCGACGACACGGGCGGAGTGGACCAGAAGACCACCACGACCGTGGCCATGGACTTCGGCCGGATCACCATCCGGTCCGGGCTGTCCCTGTACCTGTTCGGCACCCCGGGCCAGGACCGGTTCTGGTTCCTGTGGGACGAGCTGTCGCAGGGCGCGCTCGGCGCGGTGGTGCTGGCCGACACGCGGCGGCTGGAGGACTGCTTCCCCGCGGTGGACTACTTCGAGCACCGGCGCATCCCCTTCGTGGTCGCGGTCAACTGCTTCACGGACGCCCGGCGTTACGGGACGCACGAGGTGTCGCGGGCGCTCGATCTGGAGCAGGGCACTCCGGTGGTGCTCTGCGACGCGCGGGACAAGGACTCGGGAAAGGAAGTGCTGATCCGGCTGGTCGAGTACGCCGGGCGGGTGCACACCGCCCGGCTGCTGGACTCGGTGGAGCCGCAGGCCGATTCGGTGTGAAGCGGCCGGACGGCGGCCTGCGCGGGAGTCCTCCTCTAGTCGGCGATCCCGGCCATGGCGATCACCTTGTCGATCGGGACGCGGACGAGGAGCTCGCCCGGGACGGCGTTGCGGCGCCCGAAGGAGGCGGCGCGCTCCTCGCCCATGTACCGTGCGCCGATCCTGGTCGCCCAGGTGAGCATGGAGCCGGCGTCCTCGTCGTACTCGATGAGCTGCGCCGTGCCCTGCAGCACGACGTAGGAGAACGGCGGCCGGTCGTCGTCCACGCAGAGGGCGACCCGGCCGTCACGGGCGAGATTGCGGCCCTTGACGGTGTCCTTGCCGGTGTTGAAGACGAAGGAGTCGCCGTCGAGTACGAACCAGACGGGTGCGACGTGCGGACTTCCGTCCGCGCGGACGGTGGAGAGCTTGCCGGTGCGGGTGGAGTGGCTGACGAAAGCACGCCATTCCTCTTGAGTCATCTTCTTCGCCATGAGCACATCTGAGCACATCCTCCTTGCCGGAAAGGCGCTGGTGGGCAAGGCTTGCGGGACGACCATGCGGGGTGGGGCGCGGCCATGCAGGCCGCGTCGACGGGGAGGGGCTGGGAATGGCACTGGACAAGCAGCTCGACTGGCTGTTGGACGACCTCACGCGCCGGGTCCAGCAGGTACGGCATGCCGTGGTGCTGTCCAACGACGGGCTGGTGACGGGCGCGAGCGCGGGACTGGCGCGGGAGGACGCGGAACACCTGGCCGCCGTGGCCGCCGGGCTGCAGAGCCTGGCGAAGGGATCCGGACGGCACTTCCGGGCCGGTGAGGTCCGCCAGACGATGGTCGAGTACGACGAGGGTGTCCTCTTCGTGATGGCGGCCGGAGCGGGCAGTTGCCTGTGCGTGCTGAGCGCGGCGGAGGCGGACATCGGCCAGGTCGCGTACGAGATGACGCTGCTGGTCAACCGGGTGGGCGAGCACCTGGGGGTCGCGGAGCGGCGTATCACCGGAGGCTGAACCCGCCGACGGTTGTCCACAGGGCTCGCCGATGTCGTGACGCTGAGTTACGTTCTTCACACAGAGTAATTTCTGCTCGTGGGGGAGACCGTGATGACGCAAATGGAGACCGTGGCGGCCCGGGACGTGCTGGTGGGGAGCGTTCGGGCCGCGGCTGAACTGGGATTGAGCCGCACCCAGTTCGCCAGGGCCGTACAACTGGGGATCGTGCGCGCCGGGCCACCGGCGCGCGGCGGCGCCGCACGCTTCGCGCGGGCCGAGCTGGAGCGGGTCAGGTCCGCGGAGTGCTCGCCCGGCGCGGACGGGGCGGACGGCGCCGGGGCGCTGCGCGAGCGCCTGGAGACCGTGGCGGGAGCGGCGGCCGCGGCGCGGGCGCTGGGCGTCGGCCCGAGCCGGTTCACCCGGCTCGCGCGCTGCGGGCATCTCACCCCCGTCGGCTACCGCGTCAACCGCTACCGGGCGGTGGTGTGGCTCTATCTCACCGCGGAACTGCGCGAGTTCGCGGTGAGGGAACCGGCCGCGCTGCGCGGGAGCGCACCACCGGGTGACCGGGAGCTGATGGCGGCCCACGCGGACCTGCGCCCGCGGAAGTGGCGCGGGCGGCACGTCGGGCTGCAGTTGAGACGGACGGCCGACCCGTGGGCGCGCGCCGCCGTGCTGGCCGCCGTGCTCCCGGAGGACGAGCTGCGGGCGGCCGTGCCCGAACGGGCGGAGCGGATCGTCCTGTCCGCCCTCGCCCCACCGCCGCCGTACGGGCACCCGCAGGTCCCGGCGGCCGCGGCGGTGGCGTCGCGGCTGCTGAAGGCGGACCAGCCGGAGGAGATCCACTGGTACCGCACCAGCCTGGGCATCGCCCTCACCGGGGCGCGCGGTCAGTCGAACGCGACGGGGGAGAGGGGGCCGACGTAGACCCAGGCCCCCTCCTCGCGGGTGAAGGCGCTGTGCTCGTGCAGCGAGCCGGTGTGCCGGCCCTCGCGGTAGTGGGCGCGGAACTCCACCGAACCCTCCGTCTCGAACATCCCGCCGCGCTCGGTCGCCAGGATCTCCAGCCGTTCCCAGCGCTGGCCGGGATCCAGATCGAGGTCGGACGGGCGGGTCGAACTGTGCCAGGAGCGCAGCAGGTAGGCGGTGTCACCGACCGCGAAGGCGCTGAAGCGGGAGCGCATCAGCCGTTCGGCGGTGGGGGCCTGCTGCGCCCCGGAGTGGAAACGGCCGCAGCAGTCCGGGTAGGCGGCGGGCAGCCCGCAGGGGCAGGGGAGGGCCGGGGTGGGCATGGGCGTGCTCAGTTCTTCGGGGAGGGATTCCGGGCGGGATAGGGGCGGAAGAGGCCTTCCTGGACCACGGAGACCAGCAGCCTGCCCTCCAGGTCGTAGATGCGGCCGCGGGCCAGGCCCCGGCCGCCGTGCGCGATGGGCGACTCCTGGTCGTACAGGAACCACTCGTCCGTACGGAACGGCCGGTGGAACCACATGGCGTGGTCCAGGCTCGCCATGTCGAACCCGCGCATCCCCCACAGCGGTTCCACCGGGATGCGCACGGCGTCGAGGAGGGTCATGTCACTGGCGTAGGTGAGGGCGCAGGTGTGAACGAGCGGGTCGTCGCCCAGCGGGCCGACCGCACGCATCCACACCGCGCTGCGGGGATCGGCTCCCTTGAGCTCCTCGGGGGTCCAGCGGAGCCGGTTGACGTAACGGATGTCGAAGGGCTGGCGGCGGGCCATCCGCTCCAGTGCCTCCGGCAGCTCGCCGAGGTGCTCGCGGATCTCGTCCGCGACCTTGGGGAGCGTGTCCGGATGGGGGTAGTGGTGAGGAGGCAGCTGGTGCTCGATGCCGCCCTCCTCCGGGTGATGGAAGGAGGCGGTGAGATTGAAGATCGTCTTGCCCTGCTGGACCGCGGTGACCCGGCGCGTGGTGAAGGACCGCCCGTCGCGCACCCGTTCCACCTGGTACACGATGGGCACCCCGGGGATGCCGGGGCGCAGGAAGTACGAGTGCAGCGAGTGGACGGGCCGCGCGCTTTCGACCGTGCGGCCCGCGGCCACCAGCGCCTGGCCGGCGACCTGCCCGCCGAAGACGCGCTGGAGTGACTCCTGGGGGCTGGCGCCACGGAAGATGTTGACCTCGATCTGCTCCAGATCGAGCAGGTCGACCAGTCTCTCGGCGGGGTTCGTCATCAGAGGATCTCCACGGTCGTTGGCGGGGACGGCGGGACGCGGGTGGTGGTCAGAGCGCGCCGAGCTCGCCCACCGAGGTGACCCGGATGACGGCCCGGCCCTCCTCGTCGGAAGCCGCGAGGTCGACCTCGGCACTGATGCCCCAGCCATGGTCGCCGTTGGGGTCGGCGAAGGTCTGCCGGACGCGCCACAGGCCGTGCGCCGGGTCCTCCTCGATCTGCAGCAGCTTCGGTCCGCGCGCGTCGGGGCCGGTGCCCAGGTCGTCGTACTCGTCCCAGTACCCGTCCATGGCGTCGGCCCAGGCGTCGGCGTCCCAGCCGGCGTCGGCGTCCAGCTCGCCCAGCACGTTGACGTGGTCCAGCGCGGCCAGCTCCACCCGGCGGAACATGGCGTTGCGGACCAGGACGCGGAAGGCGCGCGCGTTGGAGGTGACCGGCTTGACCTGGTCGGCCTTCTCCTGGGCCTCCTCCGCCGTCTCCACCTCCGGGTTCGCCAGCTGCTCCCACTCGTCCAGCAGGCTGGAGTCGACCTGGCGGACCAGTTCGCCGAGCCACTCGGTCAGGTCCTGCAGGTCCTCGGACTTGAGGTCGTCCGGGATGGTGTGGTCCAGGGCCTTGTACGCGCTCGCCAGGTAGCGCAGCACGATGCCCTCGGTGCGGGCCAGCTCGTAGTACGAGGTGAACTCCGTGAAGGTCATCGCGCGTTCGTACATGTCGCGGATGATCGACTTCGGAGAGACCGGGTGGTCGCGCACCCACGGGTGACTCTTGGAGTACACGTCGTAGGCGTGGACCAGCAGCTCTTCGAGGGGCTTGGGATAGGTGACCTCCTGGAGGCGCTCCATCCGCTCCTCGTACTCGATCCCGTCGGCCTTCATCGCGCCCACGGCCACGCCGCGTTCCTTGTTCTGCTGGGCGGCCAGGATCTGGCGCGGGTCGTCCAGCGTGGACTCCACGACCGACACCATGTCCAGCGCGTAGGAGGGGGACTCCTGGTCCAGCAGGTCGAAGGCGGCCAGCGCGAAGGTGGACAGCGGCTGGTTGAGCGCGAAGTCCTGCTGGAGGTCGACGGTCAGCCGGATCGTGCGGCCCTCCGCGTCCGGGGTGTCGAGCTTCTCGACCACGCCCCCGTCCAGCAGCGAGCGGTAGATCGCGATGGCCCGGCGGATGTGCCGCAGCTGGGCCTTGCGCGGCTCGTGGTTGTCCTCCAGCAGGTGGCGCATCGCCTGGAAGGCATCGCCCGGACGGGCGATGACCGACAGGAGCATGATGTTGGTGACCTTGAAGCGCGAGGTCAGGGGCTCCGGGTCGGCGGCGATCAGCTTCTCGAAGGTGGTGTCGGACCAGGCGACGAAGCCCTCCGGGGCCTTCTTGCGGACCACCTTGCGGCGCTTCTTCGGGTCGTCGCCCGCCTTCGCGAGCGCCTTCTCGTTCTCGATGACGTGCTCGGGCGCCTGCGCGACCACATAGCCCGCCGTGTCGAAGCCGGCCCGCCCGGCCCGGCCGGCGATCTGGTGGAACTCGCGGGCGCGCAGCGTGCGGACCCGGTTGCCGTCGTACTTGGTGAGGGCGGTGAACAGCACCGTGCGGATCGGGACGTTGACGCCGACACCGAGCGTGTCGGTACCGCAGATCACCTTCAGCAGACCGGCCTGCGCCAGCTTCTCCACCAGGCGCCGGTACTTGGGCAGCATGCCGGCGTGGTGCACACCGATGCCGTGGCGGACGTAGCGGGAGAGGTTCTGGCCGAACTTGGTGGTGAAGCGGAAGTTGCCGATCAGGTCCTGGATCTTGTCCTTCTCCTCGCGGGTGCACATGTTGATGCTCATGAGCGACTGCGCCCGCTCGACCGCCTGGGCCTGGGTGAAGTGCACGATGTAGACGGGGGCCTGCCGGGTCTCCAGCAGCTCCGTGATCGTGTCGGTGATCGGGGTCGTGACGTACTCGTACGACAGCGGGACGGGCCGGGTCGCGGAGCGGACCACCGAGGTGGGCCGGCCGGTGCGCCGGGTCAGGTCCTCCTCGAACCGCTTCACGTCGCCGAGGGTCGCCGACATCAGCACGAACTGCGCCTGCGGCAGCTCCAGCAGCGGGATCTGCCAGGCCCAGCCGCGGTCCGGTTCGGCGTAGAAGTGGAATTCGTCCATCACGACCTGGCCGATGTCGGCGTACTTGCCGTCGCGCAGGGCGATGGAGGCCAGGACCTCGGCGGTGCAGCAGATCACCGGGGCGTCCGCGTTCACGGAGGCGTCGCCGGTCAGCATGCCGACGTTCTCGGTGCCGAAGAGCTTGCACAGGTCGAAGAACTTCTCCGACACCAGTGCCTTGATCGGCGCGGTGTAGAAGGTGACCTTGTCCTGGGCCAGGGCCGTGAAGTGCGCGCCGGCGGCGACGAGGCTCTTGCCGGAGCCGGTCGGAGTGGAAAGGATCACGTTCGCCCCGGAGACGACCTCGATCAGCGCCTCCTCCTGAGCCGGGTACAGGGTGATGCCCTGGTCCTCGGCCCACGAGGAGAAAGCCTCGAAGAGGGCGTCGGGGTCGGCGTTCGGCGGGAGCTGATCAATGAGGGTCACACCCCCCATCTTGCCTGGCTTCCGCCCGGATGAGGGAACCGGCGGACGGAATGAAGATCACCGACGGTACGCTGTGCCGTCGATGCGGCCCGAACGAACCAGTCGACAGGGCCCGAACAGCACACCACCGGGGCGGGGAACGACCATGATGGGTCCGGCGCACTCACTGTCCGGGGCAGCGGCCTGGCTGGGGGTGGGCGCCGCCACCGCGGCCGCCGGGCACCCGATGCCGTGGCCGGTCCTCGTCGTCGGCGCACTGATCTGCGCCGGAGCGGCCCTCGCCCCCGACCTCGACCACAAGTCGGCGACGATCTCGCGCGCCTTCGGTCCGCTGTCCCGGGGCCTGTGCGAGGTGGTCGACAAGATCTCCTACGCCGTCTACAAGTCCACCCGTTCCAAGAAGGACGCCCGCCGCACCGGCGGGCACCGCACCCTGACGCACACCTGGCTCTGGGCCGTCCTGATAGGCGGCGGCGCCTCCGCCCTCGCCGTCACCGCCGACCGCTGGGGCGTGCTCGCCCTGCTCTTCGTCCACCTGGTCCTGGCGGTCGAAGGCCTGCTGTGGCGGGCCGCCCGGGTGTCCAGCGACGTCCTGGTCTGGCTGCTCGGCGCCACCAGCGCGTGGATCCTGGCCGGAGTCCTGGACCAGCCCGGCAACGGCGCGAGCTGGCTGTTCACCGCACCGGGCCAGGAATACCTCTGGCTCGGCCTGCCGATCGTGCTCGGCGCCCTGGTCCACGACATCGGCGACGCGCTCACCGTCTCCGGCTGCCCGGTGCTGTGGCCCCTCCCGATCGCGGGCAAGCGCTGGTACCCGGTGGGCCCGCCGAAGGCGCTGCGCTTCCGGGCCGGCAGCTGGGTCGAGCTGAAGGTCCTGATGCCGGTCTTCGTCCTGCTGGGCGGCTTCGGCGGCGCCTCCGCCCTCGGCTTCATCTGACCCCCCTCAGGAGCTCGTGAGGATGACGAGCTGCCGGGTCGCCCGGGTCATCGCGACGTAGCGGTCGACCGCCCCTTCGACGCCCTCGCCGAAGTTCTCCGGGTCGACGAGGACCACCAGGTCGAACTCGAGCCCCTTCGACAGCCCCGGCGTCAGCGACCGGACGCGGGACGTCGCCCGGAATCCGGGAGCGCCGATCACGCACGCGATGCCGTCCGCGTTCTCGGCGAGCCAGGCGTCGATGACCCGGTCCAGCTCCGAGAGCGGTCCGCGCACGACGGGGACGCCGCTGCTGCGGATGGCGGCCGGCACGTTGGCGTCCGGGAGCACGGCCCGGATGACCGGCTCGGCCTCCGCCATGACCTCCTCCGGTGTCCGGTAGTTGACGCTGAGGGAAGCCATCTCGATCCGGTCGAAGCCGACCCGCTCCAGCCGCTCCCGCCACGAGTCCGTGAACCCGTGCCGGGCCTGGGCGCGGTCACCGACGATGGTGAAGCTCCGGGACGGGCAGCGCATCAGCAGCATCTGCCACTCCGCGTCGGTCAGTTCCTGGGCCTCGTCCACCACGATGTGCGCGAACGGCCCGGCGAGCAGGTCACGGTCGATGCCGGGCAGCGCGGACTCGTCGATCAGGCTGTCCTGCAGGTCCCTGCCGCGCAGCATCGTCACCGCCCCCTCACCGTCGGCGTCGGCTTCGAGCACCCGGTCGATGACGTCGGCCATCCGCGCGCGTTCGGCGGCGACGGCGGCCTCCTGGCGGCGCCTGCGCTTCGACGCCTCCGGGTCGCCCAGCCGCTGCCGTGCCGCGTCCAGCAGCGGCAGGTCGGACAGCGTCCACGCCTGGGGGTCGGCGCGCTGGAGCCTCGCGACCTCGTCGGGGGCGAGCCAGGGAGCGCACTTGCGCAGGTAGGCGGGTACGGACCACAGGTCCCCGACCAGGTCGGCCGCCTCCAGCATCGGCCACGCGCTGTTCAGGGCGGTGACCAGCTCCCTGTTCTGCCGCAGGGACCTGCGCAGCAGCTGCGGTGAGACGCCGTCCTCCTCCTCGTGCTTGTCCAGCAGGATCGCGACCAGTTCCTCGAAGATCACGTCGCGGGCCTCGTTGTGCGGGGTGCCCGGCTCCGGGGCGTCGAACGCCGCGGCCCAGTCGTCGGGGCCCAGCCAGACGTCCGCCCAGGGGGTCTCGACCGTCATCCCCTCGGCGGGCGGCTCCTCGTAGAGGCCGACGGCCGGCTCGATCGCCCGCACCATGTCCGCGGAGGACTTCAGCCGGGCCGCCTCCGGGTCGGTCTCGGCCGGCGCCCCGGCCCCCTCGGCGACGAGGTCCCGCACCAGACAGGTCTGCACGCCCTCCTCACCGAGACTGGGCAGCACGTCGGCGACGTAGTCCAGGTACGGCCGGTGCGGGCCGACGAACAGCACGCCGCCCCGACGGTGACCGAGGCGGGGGTCGGAGTAGAGGAGGTGGGCGGTGCGGTGCAGCGCCACGACGGTCTTGCCCGTGCCCGGGCCGCCGTCGACGACGAGGGCACCGCGGGATCCCGCCCGGATGACGGCGTCCTGATCGGCCTGGATGGTGCCGAGCACGTCGCGCATCCGGGACGAGCGGTTGCCGCCGAGGCTGGCGATGAAGGCGGACTGGTCGTCGAGCGCCGCGTGCCCCTCCAGCCCGTCGGCGGTGAACACCTCGTCCCAGTAGTCGGTGATCCGGCCACGGGTCCAGCGGTACCTGCGGCGGCTCGCCAGGCCCATCGGGCTGGCGTGGGTAGCGGCGAAGAACGGCTCGGCGGCCGGGGAGCGCCAGTCGAGCAGCAGCCGGCGCCCCGTGCTGTCGGTGAGGCCGAGCCGCCCGATGTACACGGGCTCGGCGCCGTCCGCGCCGACGATCCGCCCGAGGCACAGGTCGAGGCCGAAGCGGCGCAGGGTGCGCAGGCGGCCGGTCAGCCGGTGGATCTCCGTGTCGCGGTCCATCGCCTCCCGGCCGACGCCGCCGGGAGCCCGGCGCGCTGCGTCGAGGCGCTCGGACACCTCCGCGACCGACTGCTCCAGGCTCTCGGCGATGGCCGCGAAGTGCCGCTCGTCGGCGTCGATCAGCGTGGGGCCGGCCTTGGGGGCGAGGTGATCGGGAAGGTCGAACGCGCTGGTGACCGAGGTCGGAACTCGCACTGAGTGGATCTCCCAATTTCCGCAGGATCTGGACCAGGCCGCCGATTCTGCGTCATGATCGGGGCCTTGCCGCAAGCCCCCCACTGCGCTATAAGTTGAGAGTGGCGAGGAGTAGCCATGTGTCCAACTCCCCCCCACCCCCCTCATCACCCCCCCGCGGCGGTCATCCGTGCCAGGACCGCCACAGCGCCGCGTACGCGCCGTCGGCCGCGACCAGCTCGTCGTGCGAGCCGAGTTCGCTGATCCGGCCCCCCTCCACGACCGCGATCACGTCCGCGTCGTGCGCCGTGTGCAGCCGGTGGGCGATGGCGATGACCGTACGGCCGTCCAGCACCCGGGCCAGCGACCGCTCCAGGTGCCGAGCAGCCCGGGGATCCAGCAGCGAGGTGGCCTCGTCCAGCACCAGCGTGTGCGGATCCGCCAGCACCAGCCGGGCCAGCGCGATCTGCTGGGCCTGCGCCGGAGTCAGCGCCGTGCCGCCCGAGCCGACCTCGGTGTCCAGACCGGCCTCCAGGGCCCGCGCCCAGCCGTCGGCGTCCACCGCGCCCAGCGCCGCCCACAGCTCGGCGTCCCCGGCACCCGTCCGCGCGAGGCGGAGGTTGTCCCGCAGCGAGCCGACGAACACGTGGTGCTCCTGGTTGACCAGAGCCACGTGCTCGCGCACCCGCTCCGCCGGCATGCCCGCCAGCCGCGCCCCGCCGAGCGTGACCTCGCCGGTCCGCGGCGCGTAGATGCCCGCCAGCAGCCGGCCCAGCGTGGACTTGCCCGCGCCCGAGGGCCCGACGAGCGCCATCCGGGTGCCCGGCGGCACGGCCATCGACACCTGGTGCAGGACGTCCACGCCCTCCCGGTAGCCGAAGCGGACCGCGTCCGCCCGGACGGCCCGCCCCTGCGGGGAGACGGAGGCGTCCCCCGCGTCCGGCTCGATCTCCCGTACGCCCACCAGCCGGCCCAGCGACACCTGCGCGACCTGGAGTTCGTCGTACCAGCGCAGGATCAGACCGATCGGGTCGACCATCATCTGCGCCAGCAGCGCCCCCGTGGTCAGCTGCCCCACCGACATCCAGCCCCGCAGCACGCAGTAGCCGCCGATCATCAGCACCGAGCCGAGGATCGTCACGAACGTGACGTTGACGACGGGGAACAGGACCGTCCGCAGGAACAGCGTGTACCGCTCCCACGCGACCCACTGCGCGATCCGCCGCTCCGACCGCGCGATCCGCGCCGGACCGAGGCGGTGCGCCTCGACCGTCCGGCCGGCGTCCACGGTCTCCGTCAGGGCCGCCGCCACCGCCGCGTACCCGGCGGCCTCGGAGCGGTACGCCGAAGGCGCCCGCCTGAAGTACCAGCGGCAGCCGGCCACCAGCACGGGCAGCGCCACGAGAGCGGCCAGTGCCAGCGGCGGGGCGGTCACCGCGAGCGCCCCGAACAGCAGCGACACCCACACCACGCCGATCGCCAGCTGCGGTACGGCCTCCCGCATCGCGTTGGCCAGCCGGTCGATGTCGGTGGTGATCCGCGACAGCAGGTCACCGGTACCGGCCCGCTCCAGCACGCCCGGCGGCAGCCCCACCGACCGCACCAGGAAGTCCTCGCGCAGATCGGCCAGCATCTCCTCGCCGAGCATCGCCCCCCGCAGCCGGACCAACCGGACGAAGAACGTCTGGACGGCGAGCGCCAGCGCGAACAGCAGGGCCACGCGCCCCAGATGGAGTTCGCGCGCCCCCGCCGCGAGGCCGTCCACGACCTGGCCCAGCAGGTACGGGCCGACCATGGAGGCGGTCACCGCGGCCGCGTTGACGCCCACCAGCGCCAGGAAGGCACGCCGGTGGCGCCGGAACAGGCCGCGCACATAGCCCCGTACGGTCGCCGGCGTGCCCACGGGCAGGGTCGCGGCCGTCTCGGGAGCCGCCGGGTCGTACTCCGGCGGCGCCACGCCGATCATGCTGATTCCTCGATTTCCGTGAGTGCTTCTTCGAGGTCGGGCAGGGGGAGCCCGGCGAGCCGCTGCTCCTCCTCGGTCTCGCGGGTGACGACCACCCGGTAGAGCGGTTCGGTGCCCAGCAGTTCGCGATGGGTACCGGCCGCCGCCACCGTTCCGCCGGAGATCAGCACCACCCGGTCGGCGCGGTCCAGCAGCAGCGGCGAGGACGCCAGTACCACCGTGGTCCGGCCGGCGCGCAGGCCGGCGACCCCGTCCGCGATCCGCGCCTCGGTGTGCGAGTCGACCGCCGAGGTCGGTTCGTCGAGGACCAGCACCTCCGGATCGGTCACCAGGGACCGGGCGAGCGCCAGCCGCTGGCGCTGCCCGCCGGACAACGACCGGCCGCGCTCGGTGATCCGCGCGTCCATCGAGTCCTCGACCCCGTCCGGCGCCGACTGGAGCAGCGCGTCCAGGACGTCCGCGCACTGGGCGGCCGCCAGCGCCGCGCACGGGTCCGTCTTCCCGGAGGCCGGTACGTCGAACAGCTCGCGCAGCGTCCCCGACAGCAGCACCGGATCCTTGTCCTGTACGAGCACCAGCCGGCGCGCGTCGTCCAGCGCGAGGTCGTCCAGCGCCACCCCGCCCAGCAGCACCGAGGGCCCTGTGCCCGTCCCGGTGCCCGTCCCGGCGTCCTCGGCCGCCGCATGGCCGCCGAGGCGTTCCGCGAGCCGGCCCGCCAGGTCCGGGTCCCCGCACACCACGGCCGTGAACCGGCCCGCCGGGGCCAGCAGTCCGGTCTGCGGGTCGTACAGGTCCCCGCCCGGAGCCGGCGGCTGCGGGGTCCCGGCGCCCGGGGAGCTCGCGCCGGCGTCGTGCCGGGTCAGCGACAGCACCCGGGCGGCCCGCTTGGCGGAGGGGCGCGAGAAGGAGTACGCCATGGCGATCTCCTCGAAGTGCCGCAGCGGGTACAGCATCGTCGCCACCGCGCTGAACGCCGCGACGAGTTCACCGACCGCGATGCGCCCGTCCAGGACGAGCGTGGAGCCGTACCAGACCACCGTGATCAGCAGCGCGCCGGGCAGCAGCACCTGGATCGCGGAGATCAGCGCCCACATCCGGGCGCTTCGCACGGCGGCCCTGCGGACCTCCTGCGAGGCCTCCCGGTAGCGGCCGAGGAAGAGTTCCTCACCGCCGATGCCGCGCAGGACGCGCAGGCCCGCGACCGTGTCCGAGGCCAGTTCGGTGGCCTTGCCCGCCTTCTCCCGCTGGATGTCGGCGCGTTGGGTGGCGCGCGGCAGCAACGGGAGCGCGGCGAGGGCGATCAGGGGCACGCCCACCGCGACGACCACGCCCAGCTCGGGTGCGTAGAACAGCAGGCCGGTGCAGACGAGGACGATCGAGAAGACGGCCGCGAGGAAGCGGGACACCGCCTCGACGAACCAGCCGATCTTCTCCACGTCGCCGGTGGAGACCGCGACGACCTCGCCCGCCGCGACCCGCCGGGTCAGGGCGGAGCCGAGCTCGGCGGTCTTGCGCGCGAGCAGCTGCTGCACACGGGCGGCGGCGGTGATCCAGTTGGTGACGGCCGTGCGGTGGAGCATGGCGTCGCCCAGCGCGATCGCGATGCCGATCAGGACGAGGAGGCCGCCGACGAGCAGCAGCCGGCCCGCGTCGCGTTCGACGACCGCGTCGACCCCCAGGCCCACCGCGTACGGCAGCCCGGCGATGCCCGAGAAGTGCAGCATTCCCCAGGCCAGGCTCTTGAGCTGGCCGCCCAGCTGACCGCGGCCCAGCCACAGCAGGAAACGGGGGCCGGAGCGAGCGTCGGGTACCCCGGGATCCGGATACGGAAGATCGCTGATCTGCATGACGCCCCATGGCTGGTCGAAGGGTCGAAGCCGTGCAAGGTTCGCCTTCCGGATCGGCGCCGGGCAATCGATTTTCCGTGGACCGCAGCCCCTCACGAAGAGGTTTGCGGACATGGAGGGCCACGTAGCACCTGGTCAGACCGGTCGCGCACACCGGCGCTCACGGGCGCGTCGCGCGCTCCAGTTCGAGCAGGGCCGAGTAGTAGGGGCGGCCCGTCGCCCGGTCCATGCCCACCTCGCACATCCGGTTGGCCGACAGGTGCGCGTCGAACTCCCGCGCCGTCACCTCCGCGGCCTCGCGCGCCGTCGCCGAGGCCGTCAGCTCCGGGTGCAGCATGCCCCGGTCGCCCGCGAAGGCGCAGCAGCCCGCGTCGTCCGGGACCACCACCTCGTCCGCGCACGCCGCGGCCACCGCCCGCAGCTGCGCCTCGTCCCCCAGCTGCCGCATCGAGCAGGTGGGGTGCAGCACCGCCGAGCCCACCGTGCGGTGGATCTCCAGGCGCGGCAGCAGCTCGTCGGCCGCCCACACGATCGAGTCGACGACCCGCAGCCCGGCGTGGAGCGCCCGGTTGTCCTCCGTCAGGTGGGGGACCACCTCGTGCGCGATGCCCAGGGTGCAGGAGGAGGCGTCGACGACCAGCGGCAGCCGGCCCCCGGCCGTCCAGCCCCAGGCCGCCTCCACGATCCGGTTGGCCATCACCCGGTTGCCTTCCGCGTAGCCCTTGGAGTGCCAGATGGTCGCGCAGCAGGTGCCCTGCACGTCGCCGGGGATCCACACCGGCTTGCCGGCCCGCTCCGAGACCGCCACCACCGCCTCCGGCAGCGAGGGTCCCGGCCGGCCCTCCGGCCCGCCGAAGATCCGGTTGACGCAGGCCGGGTAGTACACGGCGTGGGCGCCCACCCGCCGGGTCCGGGGCAGCGCGCGGGCGGCGGCGCCGGGGACCTGCGGCAGCCAC
Source organism: Streptomyces sp. NPDC053432 (assembly GCF_055585365.1). Lineage (NCBI taxonomy): Bacteria > Bacillati > Actinomycetota > Actinomycetes > Kitasatosporales > Streptomycetaceae > Streptomyces > Streptomyces sp. NPDC053432. The sequence continues at coordinate 617,119 of NZ_JBVJKF010000002.1, read as the reverse complement.
TGCGGTACCAGCTCCGGGCGTACGGCCTTGCGCGCGGCCCCCGTCACCGACGTCAGGAGGCCGTCCCCGACGAGGCCGCTGATCCTTTCCGCGGCCGCCACGGCCAGCCGGGCCGCGGACTCGACGGCCTTGAAGCGGCGGGCCGCGAGCGCAGCTGCGGCCTCCTCGCGCGGGCCGTGCCGGCGGTGGCGGAAGTCCTTCATCAGCGCGCCGGTGTCGATGCCGACCGGGCAGGCGAGGCCGCAGGTGGAATCCCCGGCACAGGTGTCCACGGCGTCGTAGCCGTAGGAGTCCAGCAGACCGTCCAGCACGGGGGAGCCGGGCTGCTGGCGCGTCATCTCGCGGCGCAGCACGATCCGCTGGCGGGGAGTGGTCGTCAGGTCCCCGCTGGGGCAGGCAGGCTCGCAGAACCCGCACTCGATGCACGGGTCGGCGACCGCCTCCACGCGCGGGATCGTCTTCAGGCCGCGCAGATGGGCGCCCGGATCGCGGTCGAGGAGGACGCGCGGGGCGAGCACCCCGTCCGGGTCGACGACCCGCTTGGTGCGCCACATCAGCTCGGTGGCCCGGGGGCCCCATTCCAGTTCCAGGAAGGGCGCCATGTTGCGGCCGGTGGAGTGCTCGGCCTTCAGCGAGCCGTCGAACCGCTCCACCGTGAGCCGGCAGAAGGCGTCCATGAAGGCCGCGTACCGCTCGACGTCGGCCGGGTCGGAGGCGTCGAAGGCGAGCAGGAAGTGAAGGTTGCCGTGGGCGGCGTGACCTGCGACGGCGGCGTCGAAACCGTGCTCCGCCTGGAGTTCCAGCAGCGCCTCGCAGGCCTCGGCGAGCCGCGAGGGAGGCACCGCGAAGTCCTCGGTGATCAGGGTGGTGCCGACCGGGCGGGCCCCGCCGACGGCGGTGACGAAGGCCTTGCGGGCCTTCCAGTAACCGTTGACGGTGTGCGCGTCCCGGGTGAAGGCGTTGGTGACCGAGGCCGCCGGTGCCACCAGGTCGAGCCCGGCCAGGATCTCGGCCGCCCGCCTCTCGTGCGCGGCGAGGGCCTCCTCGTCCGGGGCGCGGAACTCCACGAGCAGGGCGGTGGTGCCCCTGGGCAGGCCGGCCCAGTCGGCGGGCACGCCCCCGACGGTGACCGAGGCGCGCAGGGTGTTGCCGTCCATCAGCTCGACGGCGACGGCACCCGCCTCGTTGAAGAGCGGCACGGCCGCGGCCGCGGCGGGCAGCGAGGGGAAGAACAGCAGCGCGGAGCAGAGAGCGCGGTCGAGCGGGAGGGTGTCGAAGACGACCTCGGAGATGAAGCCCAGGGTGCCCTCCGAACCGACCATCAGACCGCGCAGGATCTCCACGGGGGTGTTGCCGTCGAGGTACGCGTCCAGGCGGTAGCCGGTGGTGTTCTTGATCTCGTACTTGGCCCGGATCCGGGAGACGAGTGCGGGGTCGGTCTCGATCTCCTTCTTGATGTCCAACAGGCCCTGGCACAGGGCCGGTTCCGCGCGCGCCAGTTCCTCGTCGGCCAGCGGGTCGGCCGTGTCCACGACGGTGCCGCCGGGCAGCACGAGGGTCAGCGAGGACAGGGTGCGGTACGAGTTCCGCGCGGTGCCCGCCGTCATGCCGGACGCGTTGTTCGCGACGACCCCGCCGAGGGTGCAGGCGATGGCGCTGGCCGGGTCGGGGCCGAGGATCCGGCCGTGGCGGGCGAGGGCGGCATTGGCCCGCACCACCGTCGTGCCGGGCCGGATCCGGGCCCGCCGGCCCCCCTCCAGCACCTCGGTCCCGGCCCAGTGGCGGCGTACGTCCACGAGGATGTCCTCGCCCTGGGCCTGGCCGTTCAGGGAGGTCCCGGCGGCGCGGAAGACCACGTCCCGCTGCCGGCCGCGGGCGTACGAGAGCACCGCGGACACGTCGTCGAGGTCCTCGGCGATCACCACCACTTGGGGGACGAACCGGTAGGGGGAGGCGTCGGAGGCGTAGCGGACCAGGTCCGAGACCTTCCACAGCACCTTCTCGGCACCGAGCAGCGCGATCAGCTCACCGCGCAGCGGTTCCGGGGTGCCGCCCGCCCGGTGCCGGGGCACCCGGTCGGGGGAGGGGCCACTGAGGGTGTGCGGGCGCATCGCCCCCGGCTCCGGTTCCAGCAGCGGCATCCGCGACCCCTCGCCTCGTTCAGCAGCGGCGCTCCGCCGGGGCGTCCGACAGCGCGTCGAGCAGACCGCCGAGGACCTCGCGCTGATCGGCGGTCAATGGAGCAAGGATCTCCTCCGCCGCGTCGGTCCGCGCGTTGCGCAGACGGCGCAGCGTGGCGCGGCCGGTCTCGGTGAGCTCGATCCGCACGACCCGGCGGTTCGCGGGGTCCGGCGCACGGCGCACGCACTCCGCCGCCTCCAGGCCGTCCACCAGCGTGGTGACCGCTCGGGGGACCACCTCCAGGCGCGCCGCGAGGTCCGCCATCCGGGGCGGCTGCTCGCCCTCGTAGTGCGAGACGAGGCGCAGCAGCCGACTCTGGGCGGGAGTGATCCCGAGCGGCTCCATGTGGCGCTTCTGGATCCGGTGCAGCCTTCGCGTCAGGCGGAGGAGCTGCTCGGCGAGGAGGCGGTCGGTGTCGGAGGCGGAGCTCATGCCGGGAAGAATATCAGGACCCCGCTCATTGTGAGCATAGGTAACAATGACCTATGCTCCAATGAAAAGCAGCCGACCCCCGGAGGGTGCCCATGCCGCACGACGAACCCAAATGGATCCCGTCGAAGGATCCCCTCGACCCGTCCCGCCCCGCCCCGGCCGAACAGCCGCGGGAGCTGCGCCGCATCGTGGGGCTCTTCCGCCCCTACCGCGGCCGGCTCGCCGTCGTGGGGCTGCTCGTCGGTGCCTCCTCGCTCGTCGGCGTCGCCTCGCCGTTCATGCTGAAGGCGATCCTCGACGTCGCGATCCCGCAGGGCCGGACGGGGCTCCTCAGCCTGCTCGCCCTCGGCATGATCCTGACCGCCGTCGTCACGAGCGTCTTCGGCGTGCTCCAGACCCTGATATCCACCACGGTCGGCCAGCGCGTGATGCACGACCTGCGCACGGCCGTCTACGCCCAGCTCCAGCGGATGCCGCTGGCCTTCTTCACCCGGACGCGTACCGGTGAGGTGCAGTCCCGCATCGCCAACGACATCGGCGGGATGCAGGCGACCGTCACCTCCACCGCGACCTCCCTCGTCTCGAACCTGACGGCCGTCATCGCCACCGTGGTCGCCATGCTCGCCCTCGACTGGCGGCTCACCCTCGTCTCGCTGCTCCTGCTGCCCGTCTTCGTGTGGATCAGCAGGCGCGTCGGACGCGAGCGCAAGAAGATCACCACGCAGCGGCAGCGGCAGATGGCGGCCATGGCCGCGACGGTCACCGAGTCCCTGTCGGTGAGCGGGATCCTGCTGGGCCGCACCATGGGCCGCTCCGAGTCCCTGACGGCCGCCTTCGCCGAGGAGTCGGAGCGGCTCGTCGGCCTCGAAGTGCGCGCCAGCATGGCCGGGCGCTGGCGGATGTCCACCATCGGCATCGTCATGGCCGCCATGCCCGCGCTCATCTACTGGGCCGCCGGCATCGCCCTGCAGACGGGCGCCCCCTCGCTCTCCGTCGGCACCCTGGTCGCCTTCGTCACCCTCCAGCAGGGCCTCTTCCGGCCCGCCGTGAGCCTGCTGTCGACCGGCGTGCAGATCCAGACCTCGCTGGCCCTCTTCGCCCGCATCTTCGAGTACCTCGACCTGCCGGTGGACATCACCGAGCGCGAGGGCGCCGTCACCATCGACCGGGCCAAGGGCGAGGTCACCCTGGAGGACGTGCACTTCGCGTACGACGCCAAGAGCGGGCCGACCCTCTCCGGCATCGACATCACCGTCCCGGCCGGCGGCTCCCTGGCCGTGGTCGGCCCCACCGGCTCCGGCAAGAGCACGCTCAGCTACCTCGTGCCCCGGCTCTACGACGTCACGGGAGGCCGGGTCGCCCTCGACGGGGTGGACGTGCGGGACCTCGACTTCGACTCGCTGGCCCGCTCCATCGGCGTGGTCTCCCAGGAGACGTACCTCTTCCACGCCTCGGTCGCGGACAACCTGCGCTTCGCCAAGCCGGACGCCACGGACGAGGAGATCGAGGAGGCGGCCCGCGCCGCCCAGATCCACGACCACATCGAGTCCCTGCCCGATGGGTACGACACCCTGGTCGGCGAGCGCGGTTACCGGTTCTCCGGCGGGGAGAAGCAGCGCCTCGCCATCGCCCGCACCATCCTGCGGGACCCGCCGGTGCTGATCCTCGACGAAGCGACCAGCGCCCTGGACACCCGCACGGAGCACGCCGTCCAGCAGGCCATCGACAACCTGTCCGCGGGCCGCACCACCATCACCATCGCCCACCGGCTGTCCACCGTGCGCGACGCCGACCAGATCGTGGTCCTCGACAAGGGCCGGATCGCCGAGCGCGGCACGCACGAGGAGCTGCTGAAGGCGGACGGCCGGTACGCGGCCCTGGTCCGCCGGGACCGGGACGCCACCCATTTGGCCGCGGTGAATGTGTGATCGTGTGACCGGCGCACGGGGCGGATGCCTGGAATGTCACGCTTCGCCGGTTAGCGTTCCCGTATGCGTCATGAGTATCTGCCGCCTCAGAGCCGCTCCCGGCTGACTCGCCGGGGCCGGCTGGCGCTCTTCCTCACCGCACTGCTCACGGTCGGCGCGGTGGTCCTGATCCCGGTCCTCGGGGGCGAACCGGCACCCGAAGCCCCGCGACGGCTGGTGATCCCCGAAGGCTGGCGCGCCCCGCAGGTGTACGAGGCGGTCGACCGCGAGCTGCGGCTCCCGGCGGGCTCGACCAAGGCCGCGGTCGCCACGGCCGGCCTGCCCCTCCCGGCCGAGGCCAAGGGCAACCCGGAGGGCTACCTCTTCCCGGCGACCTATCCGGTGACCTCGAAGTCGACCCCGGCGACGCTCCTCGCGCACATGGTGCGGACGGCCAACGAGAAGCTCGCCACCCGGGCCGTCGCCGACGGCGGCAAGGCCCACGGCATGACCCCGTACCAGACGGCCACGATGGCCAGCATCATCGAGGCCGAGGCCGACGGCCGCGCCGACATGGGCAAGGTCGCCCGGGTGGTGCACAACCGGCTGGCGAAGTCGATGCCGCTCCAGATGGACTCGACCATCAACTACGCGCTGAACCGCAGCACGGTCGACACCAAGCTGAGCGAGACCCGCATCAACAGCCCCTTCAACACCTACGAACGCCAGGGACTGCCGCCCACCCCGATCGACAGCCCCGGCCTGGAGGCCATGGCGGCGGCGGTCGCCCCGACACCCGGCGACTGGCTCTTCTTCGTCACCGTGAAGCCGGGGGACACCCGTTTCTCCGCGACGTACGACGAACACGAGAAGCACGTGGCGGAGTTCAACCGGCTGCGCGCGAAGGCAGGACCGGGCGCCGGGAAATGAGGGGCGGCCGGGCCCGCGTCAGGCCTACGATCGGCGGCCTGGCGAGTGCGCGGACCGAGGGGGCGAACCGTGGGATGGCCATGGAGAGCGAAGAAGAGGGCTGAAGCGAACGCGAGAGCGGGCGAGGGAACCACGGACGGGCTCGCGTTCGGCACGGACTCGATCCGCAGGTGCATCGACGAGCGCATCGAGGCGGAAGCGAAGGCCGCCGCGGCCGCCGAACGGGCAGGACGCCAACGGATGATCGAGCGATGGGGCAGCCGCGTCGTCGACTGGCAGGGCTGGCTGGCCCGTTCGCCCGTCGGAGTGGACCTGCTCCACTGGTGGTCCGACGAAGTCGAACTGACCGCCCTGGTGGGCGAGGAGCGGTACGTGGAACGGCTGGGGGAGCTGCTCTCGCGGGCCGGGGCGCGCGACATCGCGGCGATGGGGCTCGGCTGCACCCGGCGCGTCGACCGGGCCTGCCGTTTCGCCGAGGTCTGCAGCCAGGATCCCGCGCCGGGCGAGAGGCTCGCGGACTATCGGCACGGGGAGACCCCCGGGGCCTGCAGCAGCTTCATCGACTGCCACACCAAGCACGAGATCGACGTGACCTTCGCCGACGGCGACGAGCACCGGTCGGTGCTCCTCTTCCGCGACCATCCGGGCAAGGCCATGCTCTGGGTGGACGGCGTACGCGTGGGCGAGGGCCACTGGCTGGACAAGGGCGGATCCTGGGAGGGCGAGCGTTTCTTCACCATCCGGATCGGGGGCCCGGAGGACCACCCCGAGCAGGGTCACGGCGGGATGGGCTGCCAGCTCCACAACATCGTCTCGCTCCTGATCCACGACGCGGAGCGGGGCACCACGCGCATCCTCGTCCCGGAGGCCACCGAGAGCTGGACCGATCCGGTTCTTGACGTGCGGGACGGGACGGGCCGGGTGTACCCGACCCGTGAGGACCGCGCGGCCGGCGGCACCCCGGACCGGATCTTCCCCCTCGACGAAGCGGCGGCCAGCTGAGGGCGAGGCGGCGGGCTCAGCCCACGGGTGCGGCGACCCGCTCGCCGGCCCGCTCGCGCGCCAGGAGGCGGCGGATCTCGCGGACCGCCGCGCCGCCCGCACGGTTGGCCCCGATGGTGGACGCGGACGGGCCGTATCCGACCAGGTGGACCCGCTCGTCGCGGACGGCCCGCGTCCCCTCGACCCGGATGCCGCCGCCCGGCTCGCGCAGCCGCAGCGGCGCCAGGTGGTCGACGGCCGCCCGGAAGCCGGTGGCCCACAGGACGACGTCCGCGTCGACCCGGCTGCCGTCCGCCCAGGCGGCGCCCGTGGCGGTGAGGCGCTCGAACATCGGGCGCCGCTCCAGCACCCCCGAGGCCAGTCCGGCCCGGACGGCCTCGTTCAGCGGGAGCCCCGTCACGCTCACCACGCTCTGCGGCGGCAGCCCCTGGCGTACGCGCTCGTCCACCAGCGCCACCGCGGCCCGGCCCTCGGCCTCGCCGAAGCCCCCGTCGCGGAAGACCGGGGGCCGGCGCGTCACCCAGGTGGTCTCCGCGGCCACCTCCGCGATCTCCAGCAGATGCTGCACCGCGGACGTCCCGCCGCCCACGACGATCACCCGCGCCCCCGCGAACTCCCGCGGACCCGGGTAGTCCGCCGTATGCAGCTGACGGCCGCGGAAGTCCTCCTGGCCCGGGTAGCGCGGCCAGAACGGCCGGTCCCAGGTGCCGGTGGCGTTGATCAGGGCCCGGGCCGACCAGACGCCGTCCGAGGCCTCCACCCGCAGCCGTCCGCCCGCGCCCTCCCGTACGGCCGAGACGTCCACGGGACGCCGTACACGCAGGTCGAAGCGGTCCTCGTAGGCGGCGAAGTACTCCCCGATCACCTCCGAGGACGGCCGCAGCCCGTCCGCACCCGTCAGCTCCATGCCGGGCAGGGCGTGCATCCCGTGCACCTTGCCGTAGGTGAGGGAGGGCCAGCGGAACTGCCAGGCCCCGCCCGGCCGGGGAGCATGGTCCAGCACCACGTGCCCGATCCCCGACCGGGCCAGGTGGTAGGCGCTGGAGAGCCCGGCCTGCCCGGCGCCGATGACCGCCACGTCCACGTCCCGCGAAATTTCGTTCACGGTTCTACCAACTTCCCGGCTCCGCGGGATCTTCCCGCGCCCCCCGGGCCGGTCAGGGCGCCGCCAGCGTCGCCGTGACCGGTGTCCTCGGCTGGAGCGTGAGCCCGGGGAACACGGCGGCCCGGCCGCTGCCGCTGTCCAGATGGAAACGCTGTGCCAGTACGGCCAGCACGAGCGCCGCCTCCACCAGGGCGAACCGGGCCCCCAGGCAGGCCCGGGGGCCGCCGCCGAAGGGGAACCAGGCGTGCTCCGGGACGGGGTGCGGGGCGTCCGCGTCCCAGCGCTCGGGGCGGAAGGCCTCCGGGTCCGGGAACCAGCGGGGATCGCGGTGCACCGACCACGGGCTGGTCCACACGGAGGTCCCCGCGGGCACCGGCCGCCCGCCGATGCTCGCGCCCTCCACGGCCACCGCCGAGATCAGCCAGACCGGCGGATAGATGCGCAGTGACTCCTTGACCACCTGCCGGGTCCACGGCAGCCGGGCGTAGTCGTCGTACGTCGGCAGCCGCCCGCCGAGGACCCGGTCCAGCTCCTCCGTCAGCCGGGCCCGCGCCCCGGGCGCCCCCGACAGCAGCTGCCAGGCCCAGGTCAGGGTGGTCGAGGTGGTTTCGTGGCCGCCGATGTACAGGGTGATCGACTCGTCCCGCAGCTCCTTGCGGGAGAGGGGGCCGCCCCGCTCGTCACGGGCGGCCAGCAGCCGGCTCAGGAGGTCGTCCCGTTCCGTCCCCGCCCGCGAGGCCGCCTCGTGTTCCTGGATGACGTGTTCGATCTCCCGGTCCAGGACCGCCACCGCCCGCCGCATCCGCTGCCTGCCGGGCGTGCGGACCCAGGGGGGCAGGAAGAGGGTCAGCCCGCGGAACTCGGCCCCCAGTTCCCGCTGCGCCGTGGCCATCGCCGCGCTGATGGGAGCCTCCCGGCCGGCGCAGTCGCTCCCGAACAGGGTGCGCACCGCGATCCGCTGGGTGAGCCCGGCCATCTCCCGGTGCACGTCGACGACGTCGCCCTCTTCCCAGGTCCCGGCCAGCGCGTCGGCGCACTCCACCATCGTGGCGGCGTACGAGCGCACTTGGCGCGGGCGCACGGCGGGCTGTACCAGGGCCCGCTTGCGCCGCCAGTCGTCCCCCCGTGCGACGACCACCCCGTTGCCCAGCAACTGGCGGAAGGCCCAGCCCAGTTCCGTCGGCTCGAAGGTGGACTCCACGGCACCCAGCAGCTCGCCCGCGTGCGCCGGACGGGAGACCAGCACGTTGCGCTGCGGGCCGAGGCTCCAGGGCACCCAGTCCCCGTGCTCGTCGCGCAGGGACTCGAAGAAGGCCAGCGGGTCACGGGCGAAGGCCGGCAGGTTCCCGAGCAGGGGCCAGCCGCGCGGCCCGCCATCGCTCCGTGCGCCGGGGCTCCCGGTCTGCGGGGTCTGGGTCGAGGTCACGCGGGCATGGTGACAGCCGCCCCGTCGGAGCGCCAGAGTGCCGACGGGGCGTCAGGACGCGGGCCGGGCCCCGGACCGGGCCGTCCGCAGCCCCGTCAGCCATGCGTGGGCCGCCTCCGCGCTGAACTCCCGCTGCCCGCCCGGGAAGAGGAGGCCCGCGGTCGCGAACTCCGGGTCCCGTGCGCTGCGCGCCACGTACGGGACCGCCACGCAGTGCATCCCGGCGGCATGGGCGGCCCGGGCCCCCGGCGCCGCGTCCTCGACGACCACGCAGTCGGCCGGCTCCGCGCCCAGCCGGCGGGCCGCCTCCAGGAAGACGTCCGGGGCGGGCTTGCCGTGGGCCACCTCCTCGGCGGAGACGGCCAGGTCCAGCATCGCGTCCAGACCGGTGCCCGCCAGGACGGCGTCGATCGCCTCGCGCGAGGATCCGGAGGCGACCGCCATCGGCACGCCCTCGCCGTGCAGCCGCTCCACGAACGCGCGCATCCGCGGGAAGGCCTCGGTGCGGGTGCGGGCCAGTTCGAGGTAGGCCGCGTTCTGTTCGGCCAGGAGCTGCCCGACGGGTGCCTCGATCCGGTGACGGTCCTTGAGGATCTGCAGCGTCTCCAGGGTGCCGATCCCGATGAAGCGGGAGTGCTCCTCCCACGTGAAATCGGGGACGCCGTGCCGCTCCAGGGTGCGGCGCCCCGACTCGTAGTAGTTCGGTTCGCTGTCCACGAGGGTGCCGTCGAGATCGAATATGACGGAAATCATCCGCTGCGCCCGTCCTGCCGGTCATTACCTGTCTAGACCATCTTGTCAGGTTTTGCGGGCCGCCCGTCCCACCGATTCGACCAGCGGCAGCAGCCGGTGCGGCACCCGCTCGCGCAGCGCCACCTCGGTACGGGTGCGGACCACGCCCGGAAGCCGGATCAGCCGCTGGATCACGTCCTCCAGATGCTCGTTGTCCCGGGCCGCGACCCGGGTCAGCAGGTCCCCGCCGCCGGTGATCGAGAAGGCCTCGATGATCTCGGGCACGGCCGCGAGCGCGTCCCCGACGTCGTCCAGGTGCCCCTGCGTGACCTCGATGTGCACGAAGGCCAGCACCGGGTGCCCCAGCGCCGCCGGGGAGAGCGCCGGGCCCGTCCCGGTGATCACACCGGTGCGCTCCAGGCGCTCCAGGCGGGCCTGGAGGGTGCCGCGCGCGACACCGAGGATCCGGGCGTACTCACGGACGCTGGTGCGCGGCTGCTCGATCAGCAGGCGCAGGATCCTCGTGTCGAGCTCATCCACCGCCATGCCGTGACTGTACCAATGGCACGGCATTGGCCCGGTTCAGCCGGATCGCCCGCCGCGGGGGAACTGTCCGGAGAACAGCCGGGGCTGCCCGAGCTCGGCCGCCGCCGACGCCAGTACGAGCGCTGCGACCGGAAGCAGCAGCAGACCCACCGTCCATCCGGCCCGGACCAGCAGCGCCCCGGCCAAGCCGCCCGCGAACATGGCCAGGACCGACAGCCCGCGCAGCCGCCACGCGGGGGTCCAGTACGCGAGGGCACCTTCCTGTCCCATGGCCGGGCCCCCGAAGAAGGCGGTCATGGACCGGGTGATCAGCGTCGTCGGCACCCCCGCCAAGTGCGCCCGCATGATCGTCAGGTTGCGGACGCCCAGCGCGAACGCCAGGACGGCCGTGACGACCAGGTGCCGCGCGGTCGGCGCGCCGTAGCGCGGCTCCAGCCCCCAGCCGAGGCCCGCGGCGACCAGGACCAGCCCCGCCTCGACCGTGAGCCCGATGATGAACCAGCGCCGCCCGCGCGCCTCGGTCGCCGATTCCAGCCGCGCCCCGCAGATCACACCGAGGACGAAGGCCGCCAGGGAGACCGCGGAAGGCAGCGCCGGCAGATCGCCCGCCCGGGCGGCCCCGAAGGCCAGGAACAGCACGTTGCCCGTCTGCATGGCGGTGAACACCGGCCCGAGCGCGAGCAGGCTCACCGCCTCCACCAGCCCGGTCGCCAGCGTCAGCACGATCATCAGCGCGGGCAGCCGCCGCCCCTCTTTCATGAGGCCCGACAGTGACACGCCCGCCCGGCCCCGCCGCGTCGACATGCCGGAAGACATAAGGTCCCGAGGATGAGCGACCTGTTGCTGGTGAGGCACGGCGAGACGGCCTGGAGCGCCGACGGGCGGCACACCGGACTCACCGACGTCCCGCTGACCGCGCGCGGAGTGGAGGAGGCCATCTCGCTGGCCCCCTTCTTCCGGGAGCGCCACCCGGCCCTCGTGCTGACCAGCCCGCTGCGCCGGGCCGTCGCGACGGCCGAGCTCGCCGGGCTCACCGGCGGCACCCCCTACCCCGACCTGCACGAGTGGGACTACGGCGGCTACGAGGGCGTCACCACCGCGGAGATCCGGCGGACCACCCCGGACTGGTCCCTGTGGACCCACGGCGTCCCGCCCGGCGACGCCACCCACCCGGGGGAGAACGCCACCCAGGTGGGCGCCCGCGCGGACCGCGCGCTGGCCCGCGTCGCCCCCGTGCTGGCCGCGGACGAGGGCAACGTGGTGATCGTCGCCCACGGGCACTTCCTCCGCGTGCTCACCGCCCGCTACCTGGGCCTGGACCCCGCCGACGGGCGGCTCTTCCTGCTGCGCACCGGCACCGTCAGCACGCTCTCCCGGGAGCACGGCCTCCCGGTGGTCGCGGGCTGGAACACCCGCCCCTGACCGGCGGAACCCGCCTCGCGGGGCGCCGCCGGGTGCGTGACGATGCGTACATGGCCCGAGACGTTGAGAGCGGTGGCGGTGCGGGGGAAGGCGACCTCGAACCGGGGCTGAAGGCGGACGCGATCGGCTTCCTCGACGCCCTCGTCATCGGCCTGAACTCGACCTCGCCGGCCTACTCCCTGGCGGCGGTCCTCGGGCCGATCGTCGCCCTGGTCGGGGTCTACGCGCCCGGCGTGATGCTGGCGTCCTTCGTGCCGATGCTGCTCATCGCCGCCGCGTTCTACTACCTCAACCGCGTCGACCAGGACTGCGGCACGACCTTCTCGTGGGTCACCCGGGCCATGGGCCCCTGGGCGGGCTGGTTCGGCGGCTGGGCCATCGCGATGACCGGCGTGCTCGTCATCGGCTCGCTCGCCGACGTGGCCGTCCGGTTCGGGCTGCTCACCGTCGGCCTGGACGGCTGGGCGTCCAACGAGGCCGTCCGGCAGACGCTGGCCGTCGTCGTCATCCTCCTGATGACCCTCATCTGCGTCATCGGCACCGAGCTCTCCGCCCACCTGCAGGACGTCCTCATCCTCGCGCAGGTCTTCTTCCTCCTGGTCTTCGCCGTCGTCGCCATCTACCGGGTCTACACGGACACCAGCACCCTCCAGGCGCTCGACCCGTCCGTCGCATGGCTCAACCCCTTCGGCGCGGGCGGCGCCGCCCTCACCGCGGGCCTGCTGCTGGGCGTGTTCATCTACTGGGGGTGGGAGTCCGCGGTCAACCTCACCGAAGAGGTCGAGGATTCCGCCACCGCGCCCGGGCGGGCCGGCATCTGGTCGACCGTCATCCTGCTGGTGACCTACCTGTCCGTGGGCTTCGCCGTCGTCGCCTACGCCGGCACCGAGTACCTCGCCAAGAACGCGGGCGAGGAGGAGGCCGTGTTCGCCGTGCTCGCCCACGAGGTCATGGGCGGCTGGGACTGGATGGTGCTCGCCGCCGTCTGCACCTCCGCCCTCGCCTCCACACAGACCACGATCATCCCGGCTTCCCGCACCGCGCTGTCCATGGCCCGCCGGCACGCGCTGCCGCACCGTCTCGCGCACATCCACCCGCGTTTCCGGACCCCGAGCGTCAGCACCTGGTGGGTGGCCGCCATCGCCATCGGCTGGTACCTCGTGGTCAACCGGATCAGCGAGAACGCCCTCCTCGACTCGCTGACCGCGCTCTCCCTGCTCATCGCCTTCTACTACGCGCTCACCGGACTGGCCTGCGCCGTCTACTACCGCCGCCACCTGCTGGAGTCGCCGGGCAACTTCCTGCTCATCGGCGCGGGCCCGGTGATCGGCGCCGGCCTGCTGATCTGGCTGCTCGTGGAGTCGGTGGCCGACATGTCGGACCCGGAGAACTCCGCCGGCGGGGTGTCCTGGTTCGGCCTCGGCCCGCCCCTGGTCATCGGAATCGGCATCGCCGTCGTCGGCGTGCTCGTCATGTGCTGGTGGCGGATCCACGACGGCAGGTTCTGGAACGAGCGGCGGGGCGTCGTGGACCCTGCCCTCGTCCGCGGCCGGAAGAACTGAGGAGGAGCCCCCATGGCCGTAGTCCTCGGGTACGACGAGTCGCCCGGCGCGGAACGGGCCCTGCGCGTGGCGCTGGAGGTGGCCACCGCCTTCGGCGAGCCCCTCGTCCTCGTCTACGGCGCGGCCGCCCCGGGTGCGGCCGGCGAGGAGTACCAGGCCCACCTGGAGGCACTCCGGCAGACGGGGCGCACCGCCCTCGCGCACGCCGTCGAGGCCGCCGACGAGGCCGGGGTGCCCTCGTCGGTCGAGGTCGTCGACGAGAAGCCGGCCCAGGCCCTGCTCGACGCCGCCGAGCGCCACGACGCGCGCGTCATCATCGTCGGCACCTGGGGCGACAGCCCGATCCGGGGAGCCCTCCTCGGCTCCACCCCTCACAAGCTCCTGCACCTGTCCCCGGTGCCGGTCCTGTGCGTGCCCACCGAGCGCTGACCGCGCATGGCGGGTGTGGCGTCACCCCCGTGTCTGAATTGATCACCGAGAGTCGGTTTCGGTAGCTTTGCATGCATTCCGGGCGGCTTGACCGGCCCAGCGGTGGGAGCCCGGACGGGAGGTGCGTGCCGGTGCTCGGTTCGACGGGGAAGGCGCGGCGCCTGGCGCGGACGGCCGAGGCGCTCGACGCCCGGCTGCCGCTGGCGGAACCGGCCCGGACCGGGGTGCGCAAGGTGTTCCCCGACCACTGGTCGTTCCTGCTGGGCGAACTGGCCCTGTACAGCTTCGCCGTCCTGCTGCTGACCGGCGTGTTCCTCACGTTCTTCTTCGATCCGTCGATGCGGGAGACCGTCTACCGGGGCCCGTACGGCCCCCTGCAGGGCGTGCCCATGTCGCAGGCCTACCTCTCCACCCTGAGGATCAGCTTCGAGGTGCGGGGCGGTCTGCTGATCCGCCAGATCCACCACTGGGCCGCCCTGCTCTTCGTGGCCGCCATCGGGGCGCACATGCTCCGGGTGTTCCTCACCGGGGCGTTCCGGCGCCCGCGCGAGCTCAACTGGATGATCGGCGTGACGCTGTTCCTGCTGGCGCTGCTGGAGGGGTTCGCCGGCTACTCGCTCCCCGACGACCTGCTGTCGGGCACCGGGCTGCGGATCGCCCAGGGGATCATGCTCTCGGTCCCGGTCGTCGGCACCTACCTGAGCTTCTTCGTCTTCGGCGGCCAGTACCCCGGTGAGGACATCGTGTCCCGCCTCTACCCCGTGCACATCCTGCTGGTCCCCGGCCTGCTCACCGGCCTGATCACCGTGCACCTCCTGCTCGTCGTCACGCTCAAGCACACGCACTGGCCGGGGCCGGGCCGCACCGGCCGCAACGTCGTGGGCCTGCCCTTCTTCCCCCAGTACACGGCCAAGTCCGCCGGGCTGTTCTTCGCCCTCTGCGGGGTGCTCGCGGCCCTGGGCGCCGTCGGGCAGATCAACCCCATCTGGACCTACGGCCCCTACCGGTCCGACGTGGTCTCCATCGGCTCCCAGCCCGACTGGTACGTCGGATTCCTGGAGGGGGCGCTACGGCTGATGCCCGGCCTGGAAACCCGGCTGTGGGGGCACACCATCGCGTGGAACCCGCTGGTGACGGCCGTGCTGCTGCCCGGGCTGCTGTTCACCGCCCTGTACGTCTACCCGTACTTCGAACGCTGGGTCACCGGCCCGACCGGCGAGCGGCACCTGTGCGACCGCCCGCGCGACCGGCCCGTGCGGACGGGGCTCGGCGCGGCGGCCGTCTCCACCTACGCCGTACTGCTGCTCGCCGGGGCCCAGGACATCCTGGCGTTCGTCTTCGACCTGCCCCTGCCCGGTCTGACCCGGGCGCTGCGGATCGCCTTCTTCGTCGTACCGGTGGCCGTGTTCTGGCTCACCAGGCGGCTGTGCGTGGCCCTCCAGTGGCGCGAGCGACGGCTCCTGACGGACGGTGAGGAGTCCGGCCTCGTCCTGCAGGGCGCGGAAGGCGGCTTCGAGCCGCAGCACCGGGCGCCGACCCCCACCGAGCGGTACGCCGTGCTCGCGCGGGAGCGGCCCCTGCCGCTGCCGCCGCCCCCCTCCGGCCGTGGCCGGCCGAGGCGGCGCGACCGGCTCCGGTCGGCCCTGAGCGCCTGGTACTACGGGGACCGGGTCCGCTTCCCTGCGACCCCGAAGCAGCGCAGGCGGGCAGCGGGGACCACCGCGGGCCCGGACCGCCGGCGGCGGTCCGGAGACGGCTGACCTACTCCGCTTCCGGGTGCCCGAGGTTCTGGAAGGCGAACCCCGCGACCCCGGGCACGAGCACCCCGAACCCGATGAGGCACAGCCACAGCCCCTGGACCACGCCCAGGCCGATCAGCGCGCTTCCCGCGGCCGTCAGGACGGGGAAGTAGCTGCGCGCCGGGAAGTAGAGCCGCCGGCCCGCTGCCTCGCGCACCTCGCCCTCCCCCCGGTCCTCCGGCCGCTCGCCGCCCCGCCGGTACTGGCGCCACAGGTAGGCGGAGACCAGGGCCGCCATGACGAAGGAGACGCAGAGCGCCGCGGTCCCGGCGGGCTCCCGGGACAGCCAGCCGTAGACGCCGGCCGTGATGCCGAAGAACAGGGCCGTACCGGTGAAGAGCCAGGCCTCAGTCTTCACGGGGCACCTCCGCGTGGTGCAGGTCGAAGGCGGGGGATTCCGAACGGATCCGCGGCAGGGAGTGGAAATTGTGCCGGGGCGGCGGACAGCTCGTCGCCCACTCCAGGGAGCGGCCCCATCCCCACGGATCGTCCACGGTGACCGGGGCGGCGTAACGGCTGGTCCGCCAGACGTTGTACAGGAAGGGCAGCGTCGAGAGGCCCAGCAGGAACGAGCCGATGGTGGAGACGGTGTTCAGCAGGGTGAAACCGTCGCCCGCGAGGTAGTTCGCGTACCGGCGCGGCATGCCGGCCTCGCCCAGCCAGTGCTGGACCAGGAAGGTGGTCTGGAAGCCGGCGAAGAGCGTCCAGAAGTGGACCTTGCCCAGCCGCTCGTCCAGCATCCGCCCGGTGATCTTGGGCCACCAGAAGTAGAAGCCGCCGAAGGTGGCGAAGACGATGGTGCCGAAGAGGACGTAATGCAGGTGGGCGACGACGAAATAGCTGTCCGTCAGGTGGAAGTCGAGCGGCGGCGACGCCACCAGCACACCCGTCAGGCCGCCCAGGAGGAAGGTGACGAGGAAGCCGACGCACCACAGCATCGGCGTCTCGAAGGAGAGCGACCCCTTCCACATCGTCCCGATCCAGTTGAAGAACTTCACGCCCGTGGGCACGGCGATCAGGAACGACAGCAGCGAGAAGAAGGGCAGCAGCACGGCCCCCGTCGCGAACATGTGGTGCGCCCACACCGTCGCGGACAGCCCGGTGATCGCGATCGTGGCGGCGATCAGGGACACGTAGCCGAACATGGGCTTGCGGCTGAAGACCGGGAGGATCTCGCTCACCACGCCGAAGAACGGCAGCGCCACGATGTAGACCTCCGGGTGCCCGAAGAACCAGAACAGGTGCTGCCACAGCAGGGCGCCACCGTTGGCCGGGTCGAAGACGTGCGCGCCGAACTTCCGGTCCGCCTCCAGGACCAGCAGGGTGGCGGTGAGCACCGGGAACGCCAGCAGCGCCAGCACCGAGGTGAAGAGGACGTTCCACGTGAAGATCGGCATGCGGAACAGGGTCATGCCCGGTGCGCGCAGGCAGATGATCGTGGTGATGAAGTTGACCGCACCGAGGATCGTGCTCAGCCCGGACACCGCGAGTCCCATCGCCCACAGGTCGGCGCCGGTGCCCGGCGAGTAGCGCAGGCCGTTCAGGGGCGCGTACGCGAACCACCCGAAGTCCGCGGCCCCGTAAGCCGTCAGGAACCCCGACACGACCAGCAGACCCCCGAACAGGTACACCCAGTAGGTGAAGGCGTTCAGCCGGGGGAAGGCCACATCGGGTGCCCCGATCTGCAGCGGCATGATCGCGTTGGCGAAACCGGTGAAGGTCGGCGTCGCGAACAGCAGCATCATGATCGTGGCGTGGATGGTGAACGCCTCGTTGTACTGCTGGTTGGACAGGATCTGCAGCCCGGGGCGGGCGAGTTCGGCCCGCATCGCCAGGGCCAGCGCGCCGGCGAAGAGGAAGAAGCAGAAGGCCGTCACCAGGTAGAGGTTGCCGATCACCTTGTGGTCGGTGGTCGACAGCCAGCGCAGGACGGCGGAACCCTGACCGGCCCGCCGCCCCGTCGGCGACCGCCCGGTCCGGTCGGGACCGGCGTGTGGTGCCGCTTCCGCCGAAGGGTCCACCGACGTCATCCGTCCTCCTGAGAGCCTCGCCGCCGCGCCTGCACCCCCTTCCCCTACAGGCTGGCCTCCGCCGCGGACCGGCGGCGCGCCGCGCGGCGCGCCCCCTACCCCCGGGTGCCATGCCCAGGGGCTCCGCCCCGCGGACGGACGGCTCCGCCTCCCGGGGGCGGGAAGAAGCCCGACTCGGTGAAGCGGGCCACCGTCGCGGCGAACGTCTCGGCGGTCGGCGGGGCCGGGACGTGGCCGGGCAGCAGGGCCCGGGTCGGGGAGACCTCGTAGCGCAGGGCGGTCTCCCCGCCGCCGTCGCGGACGGTGGCGAGCAGGGCCAGGCCGGTGGGGAGCCGGCGGTCCTCGACGTGGGCGGCCCAGGCGGCGGCCGTGGTGCCGGTGATGTCGTGGCCCAGCTCGCGGAGCCAGCCGACGGCGGTGTCCAGCCGCAGCCGGTGGTCGGCGGCGATGTGGAAGGTGCGGCCGACGGTGTCGGGGCGGCGGGTGAGGGCGACCACGGCGGCCCGGACGTGGTCGACCGGCACCAGGTCGAAGGCGAGTTCGCCGTCGGGACCCTCGGTGGGGGCCAGACCCGCCTCGACGCAGGCCTTGAGCAGCAGCCAGAAGTAGTCGGCGGGCTGGCAGATGCCGGTCGCCGTGTCCGCCGCGATCCGGGTCGGGCGGTGCACGGTCACCGGCAGGCCGCGGCCGGCGGCCTGCGCCACCAGTTGCTCGGCCGCCCACTTGCTCTGCGCGTAGCCGTGCCGGAGCAGCTCCGGGCCGGGCAGCGGGTCGTCGGGGTGGACGACCGCCCCCGCACCCGCCTCCGGGGCCAGGACGCCCACGGTGGAGATGTGGTGGAGGGGAACGGTCCGGTGCCGGGCGGCGAGACGCAGCAGCTCGGTGGTGCCGTCGACGTTCGCGGCCTTCAACCGGGCATAGGAATGCGCGAGGTTGACGGAGGCGCCGCAGTGGTAGACGGCGTCGGCGGTACGGGCCAGTTCGTCGAAGAGCTCCGGCGCCAGGCCCAGGCCCGGCGCCGCCAGGTCCGCCGGGACCGCGTGCACACGGCCGGCGAAGGCGGCCCGCCACAGCCGGTGGGCGCTCAGCGACGCCAGGACCCGCGCCCGTGCCGCCTCCGGGTCGCAGGCGCGGACCAGGCAGTGCACATCGGCCGCTGTACGGGTGAGGAGTTCGTACAGGAGGTGGGAGCCGAGGAACCCGGTGGCCCCGGTGAGCAGCAGCCGGCGGGGGTCGGCGGTCCAGGCCTCGACGGTGCCGGCGGGCCGGATGTCGGAGGGCAGCACGGCGTCGGCGGACAGACCGGGGGCCTCCCCGTCGGGCGCGCCCGCTCCGTCGAGCCGCGCCGCGAGGGCGCCCGGCGTGGGCGAGCCGAAGACGGCATGCGCGGGGAGGGCGGCGCCGGTCGCGGCGCGCAGGGCGAGGACGAGGCGGACGGCCAGCAGGGAGTCGCCGCCGGTCTCGAAGAAGTTCTCGTCCGGGCCCGCGGGCGGCTGCCCGAGCACCTCCTGCCAGGCACGGGCGACGACGCGCCCGGAGACGGAGGCCGGGGGAGCGGGGGGCGCGACGGGCGCGGCGGCCGGCAGGGCCCGGTCCAGCGCCAGCCGGTCGAGCTTGCCGGTCGCGGTACGCGGGAACGCGGGGTGGACCAGTACCCGCGAGGGCACGCAGAACGCGGGCAGCACCTCGGCCAGCGCGCTGCGGACCTCGCCCGGGCCGGGGGCGGACGCTCCGGGGCCGGGGACGAAGTGGGCGTGCAGCCGGGGCCCGGCGGGCCCGGGGACGACGGTGACGGCGGCCTGCGCGATGCCGGGCAGGGCGCGCAGCGCGGACTCCACCTCCCCGGGTTCCACGCGGTGGCCGCGGATCTTGACCTGGTCGTCGTCGCGCCCGAGGAACTCGATGAGGCCGTCCGGGCCGAACCGGCCCAGGTCGCCGGTCCGGTAGCGCAGGCCGCCCCGCACCCGGGGGTCCGGGCGGAACCGGAGCCCGGTCTGCTCCGGGCGCCCCAGATAGCCGTGGGCCACCGGAGTGCCGCCGACCCAGATCTCGCCCGGCGCGCCCTGGGGCACCGGCCGCCCGGCCCGGTCCAGGATCTCGACGCGGGCGTTCTGCACGGGGCGGCCGATGGGCGGCCGGGCGGGCCAGTCCGCGGGATCGCCGGTCAGCCGGTGCGCGGTGACCACATGGGTCTCCGAGGGGCCGTACTGGTTGTCCAGCGAGGCCCCGGTTCCGGCGAAGAACGCGCGGACGGCGGGCGTGACGTGGAGTTGCTCGCCGGAGGTGATCACCTCGGGGACGGGACAGCCGATGCCGGACGCCGCCGCGTGGTCGGCGAGCTGCTGCAGGGCCACGAACGGCAGGAAGAGCCGGTCGACGCGCTGCTCGGCGGCGAGGGCGAGGAGCAGCGCGGGGTCCTTGCGCACGTCGTCCCCGGCCAGTACGAGGGTGCCGCCGGCGGCCCAGGTGGCGAAGAGTTCCTGGAAGAAGACGTCGAAGCCCATGGGGGCGAACTGGAGGGTGCGGGCGGCCGGAGCGGAACGGCGGCGCTGCCAGTCCGTCAGATTGGCCAGGCTCCGGTGCGGCATGGCGACCCCCTTGGGGGCGCCGGTGGAGCCGGAGGTGTAGACGGCGTAGGCGGGGTCGTCCGGGCCCGCCGCCGCGAGGGGGGCCGCGGCCGGCCCGGGCGCGGGCTCCGGCCCGTCCAGGTGGAGCACCCGCAGATCGGGGGCGGCCGGACGCGGCCCCCTGGTGTCCGTGCGGGTGAGCAGGATCGAGGCGCCGCTGTCCGCGAGCAGCAGATCGGTGCGTCCGGCCGGCAGCGCGGGATCGAGTGGCACGCAACAGGCCCCGCTCTTGAGCACCGCGAGTACCGCCACCGGGACGTCGGCGCCGCGGTCCAGCCGGACGGCGACGCGTCGGCCGGGGCCCGCGCCGAGGGCGGTGAGCCTTCGGGCGAGCCGGTCGGCGGCGGCGTCCAGGGCCGCGTAGCCGATCTCGCGCGCGCCGTCGACGACGGCCGCCCGGTCCGGGGTGAGCCGCGCCCGGCGGCTGAACGCCTCATGGGCCAGGAGCGGTACGCCGGGGGTCGCGGGCCCCTCGGTGAACTCCCCGGCGACCCGGGCGTACTCGGCACCGGACAGCATCGGCAGCTCGCCGATCGGCGTGTCCGGCCGGTCCAGGGCACCGTCGAGCAGGGTGGTGAACCACTCGGCGACGCGCCGCGCGTGCGGCGCGTCGTACAGGGCGTCGGCGTAGGTCAGCAGGCCCAGGTAGCCGCCGTTCTCCGGGATCAGGTGGAAGAAGAGGTCGAACTTCGCGGTGCCGTGGTCGACCCGGACCTGCCGGGCCGTGATCCCGGGGAGGTCGAGCCCGGGCGCGGCGGCGTCGTCGACGGTCAGGACCACCTGGAAGAACGGGAACCGGGACGGGCTGCGCTCGCCGTCCAGGGCCTTCACCAGGTGGCCGAAGGGGATGTCGCGATGGGCGACCGCGTCCCACACGGTCTCCTTGGTGGAGCCCAGCAGCTCGGTGAAGGTGAGTCCGGGGGCCGCGGTCTGACGCAGCGGCAGGACGTCCGTGAGGCAGGCGAGGAGCGGTTCGAGGTCGGCTTCGTCGCGGCGGGAGACGGGGGTGCCGATGACCACGTCGTCCTGGTCGGCGCAGCGGGCCACCAGCGCGGTGAGCGCGGCGGCCAGGACGCAGAAGGTGCTGGCGCGGTGGAGACGGGCCAGCTCCCGGATCCGGCGGCCGGTGCCGGCCCCGACGCGGAAGCGGACCTGCCCGCCGCGGTGGTCGGGGACGTCCGGGCGGGTGCGCGCCGAGGGCACGGTGGACTGCGCGGGCGCACCGTCCAGGACCCGCCGCCAGTGGGCGAGGAGTTGCTCGTCGTGGGCGGCGGGCCGGGACCGCTGCTCGCGCGCGTAGTCGGCGAAGGTCCTCTCCAGGGGCGGCAGCTCCGCGGGCCGCCCCTCCAGCGCCGCCCGGTAGCGGGCGCTGAACTCCAGGTCCAGCAAGCGGAAGCACCAGCCGTCGACCTGGGCGTGGTGGAGGGCGACGGCCAGGACGGCGTCCTCCGGGCCCGCCTGGAGCAGCGTGGCCCTGAGCAACGGCGGCCGGGACAGGTCGAGCGACCCGCCGACGGCCTCGCGCAGCGCCCTGTCCAGCTCGCCGGGCAGCACGGTGCGCTTGTCCACGGTCACCGGGCGGGGCGGCTCGGCATACTGCACGGCCCGGCCGTCCTCCAGGACCAACCGGGACCGGAGGGTGGCGTGCCGCTCCACGATGCCCGTGAGCGCGGTCTCGACGGCCCGTTCGTCGAGCGGGCCGCGCAGGCGGTGGTTCCAGGATTCGACGTAGCGCGAGGCCCCGTCGTGGAGCTGGTCGTTGAGCCAGATCGACTCCTGCTCGTACGTCATGGGGTACGCGGCGGACGAGGAGGCGGCGGTGGTCATGACGTGCTCCGTGCGGCGGTGAGGGTGGACAGCAGGGCCTCGGGGTCGACCTTGCCGTTGGCGGTGACCGGCAGGTAGGGGACCCGGTAGACGGCCGCGGGGACGCTGTAGCGGGGCAGCCGGTCGGCGAGGGAGCGCCGGATGACGGCGGCGGTCAGATCGCTGGACCACGAGGTGTAGAACAGCGCCAGGTGGTCGGGGGCCGCACCGGCGGCGCCTGCGCCGGCCCCGCTTCCCCGGGCGGGCACCGGCAGCACGTGGCAGTGCCGGATACCGGGGACGGTACGGGCCACCGACTCGATCCCGGCGGGCTCCAGCCGATGCCCGGCGATCTTGACCTGCCGGTCGGCGCGGCCCAGGAAGTGGAGCACGCCGTGCCGGTCGAACTCCCCCCGGTCGCCGGTGCGGTAGGCGCGCCGCGGCCGCCCCTCCAGGGTCAGCGTGGTGAACGCGGCCCGGGTGGCGGCCGGGTCGGCCAGGTACCCGTCGGCCAGGCCCTCACCCGTCACCCAGATCTCGCCGCCCACCACGTGCACGTCCGTGCCGGGCACGGGCGTGCCGATCGGGATGCCGTTCGGCAGGTCGCAGTCCTCGGGGCGGATGGTGCGGGTGGTGGCGAAGACGCAGCTCTCGACCGGGCCGTAGCCGTTGATCAGGGTGATGCCGGGGTGACGTGCCAGGAAGGACCGCACGTGGTGCGGGGAGAGGGTCTCGCCGCCGGTCAGGACGGTGCGCAGCCCGCTGAAGGCCTCGATGTCCTCGTCCACGAACAGGTTGAAGACCGCCGAGGTGAGCCAGAGGGTGTCCACCCCGCTCTCCTCGCGCAGCCTGCGCAGGTCGTCGGGGAGCAGCTGGTCGGGGGAGGCGAGGGCGCAGGCGCCCCCGGTGGTGAGGGGGCCCCACACCTCCAGGGAGAAGGCGTCCCAGGACCCGGGCGCCGCCTGCGCCATGGTGCGGCCGGGACCCAGACCGGCGAGCGGCTCGCCGGCGAAGAGCCGGGTGGTGGCGGCGTGCGGGGAGAGCACGGCCTTGGGCGGGCCGCTGGTGCCGGAGGTGAAGAAGACCGCCGCGGTCGAGGTGGGTTCGACCGTGACACCCACGGCGCGGACCCGGCGGGCGGCGGCATCCTCCAGGGTCCCGGCCGGCGGGGCCCAGACCCGCGTACGGCGCCCCGCGGCCGGCTCCTCGTCGGACTGCGGGACGGAGGTGACCATGACGGGGGACCCGAGCCGGCTGACGGTCTCACGGCGCCGGAAGGACGGCTGGGCCGGGTCGAGGACGGCGTACCCGGCACCGCACTTGAGGACGGCGAGAAGGACCGCGATCAGCCGGGCACCCCGGGGCAGGCCGACGGGAACCAGGTGGCCGGGCCGTACCCCGAGCTCCTGGAGCTCGGCGGCGTAGGCGTCGGCGGCGTGGTCGAGGGTCCGGTACGTGATCCGGGCGGAGCCCTCGACGAGCGCCGGGGCCCCGGGACGCAGACGAGCCTGCCGGGTGACGGCGGCGTGGACGAGCCGGCCGCCGGCGGAACCCCCGACGAGCCGCTCGCCGGAGTGCGCGGCGAGCCGGCCGCCGGAGCCCGCGGCGGCCGCGTTTTCACGCGGCATTGCGTATCTCCGTGCCGGGCGCGAGGAATTCCCTCAGGGAAGCCGATTCGAAAACGTCCTGCGGGGCGAAGGGAATTCCCGTCAGGGTGCGCAGGCGGGCGCAGATGCGCATGGCCTGGAGCGAAGTCCCGCCGATGTCGTGGAATTGCGTGTCGGGGGTGAGTTCCGGCCGCCCGGTCACCTCCCGGACCACGTCCATGAGCTCGTCGAGGACGCCCGTGCCCTGCACCCCGCACGGGTGGAAGAGGGTGCCGCACGGGCCGCCGGCCAGTGCCTCGGCCGCCCGCGAGGCGGAGGTCAGCAGGACCGTGATCCCGGCCTCGGTGGCGCCGCGGGCGGCGGCGAGCTTGCTCGCCATGCCCCCGGTGCCCAGACCCGACCCGGGCGAGGAGACGTCCAGCCCGTCGAGTTCGGCGCCCGAGCGCACCTCGGGGATGAGCCGGCTGCCGGGCAGCCGCGGATCGGCGTCGTACACCCCGTCCACGTCGGAGAGCAGCACCAGCCGGTCGGCCCGGACCAGCCCGGCGACCAGGCCGGCGAGCCGGTCGTTGTCCCCGAACCGGATCTCGTCCGTGGCGACGGTGTCGTTCTCGTTCACCACCGGCAGCACTCCCATGGCCAGCAGCGCGTCCAGCGTCCGGCGGGCGTTGCCGAACTGCCCGTCGCGCGTGACGTCGTCGTTCGTCAGCAGGACCTGGCCGACGCGGATGCCGTAGCGGGCGAAGGAAGCGGTGTAGCGCGCGATCAGCAGGCCCTGCCCCACACTGGCGGCGGCCTGCTGGTGGGCGAGGTCCGCCGGCCGGGCGGTGAGGCCCAGCGGGGCCAGGCCCGCCGCGATGGCCCCGGAGGACACCAGCACCAGCTGGTCGCCCCGGCCCCGGGCCGCGGCCAGCGCGTCGACCAGCGCGTCCAGCCGTTCGGCGTCCAGGCCCCCGGCCGCGCTGGTCAGGGAGGAGGAGCCCACCTTCACCACGGTGCGCACACCCCCTGCCCGCTCCGGTGTCTCCCGTTCCCGCGTCCTCACGGCTGTCTGCACGACAGATCCCCCTCAACAGGTTCTTCTTCCAGTGGAGTCGGCCCCGGCGGGCCCGGCCGTTTCTTTCTACCAGCGCACCGGAAGCGTGGCCGAGAAGTGGCTGACAGGAAACTGCCGGGGCCGGTGCAGCTTCCTGATCCGGCCGGATCTGGTCCCGCCGAATTCCCGGTGCGAGATTTCTTCCGTCGGCTCGACCGGCAGCCACATCCGGTGCGGAGGAAAGAGGGAAGTCGTGTCCACCACCATTCAGTACACCGACCCCGTCGAAGGCTTCAGCGGCTGGCTCGTCTACGACGGGCACACCGCCGACATCGCCGCCGGCGGATTCCGCGTCCAGCCCGGCGTCACCGAGGAACTGGTGGCGTCGCTCGCCTCCCGGATGACGCTCAAGCAGCGTGTCCTCGGCCTCGGGGTCGACGGCGCCAAGGCCGGCATCGACTACGACCCGGCCTCGCCGGGCAAGCCCGCCGCGGTCCGCCGTTTCCTCGGCTTCCTGCGGGAGGAACTCTCGGAGCGGTTCAGCATGGGCTGCGACATGGGCACCCGCTGGCACGAACTGGAGGAGCTGGCCGCCCTGGAGGGCATCCCCTCCATCAAGTACGTGGTGAAGAAGGCCCAGGGCATCGGCGACGACGACTTCTTCGACCGGCTGCGCGCCCTGGACGCCCCGGTGGGCGCACTCACCCTCGGACAGCGCCGGGCCGGCCACGCACTGGCCCACGCGGCCCTGGCGACCGCTCGCCGCCAGGGGCGCGAGCCCTCCGAGCTGACCTGCTCCCTCCAGGGCTTCGGCAACATGGGCCGGGCCGCCGCCTACTCGCTGCTGGAGCACGGCGTCCGCATCACCGCCGTCGCCGACGCCCACGCCTGCGTCGTCGACCCGCGCGGGCTCGACATCGCCCGGATGCTGGACAGCGACCAGACCAGCGCGGTCGACTCCCTCGCCCCGGGCGCCCTGCGGCTGCCCCGCGAGAGCCTGCTCGACCTGCCCGCGGACGCCCTCGTCCTCGCCGCGGGCGAGAACGCCATCGGCGAGGAGCAGGCCCGGGTGCTGCCGTGCCCGGTGGTCGTGGTCGGCTCCAACCACGGCCTCAGCGCCCCGGTCGAGCAGACGCTCGCCGACCACGGCGTGCTGGTGGTACCGGACTTCATCGGCGGGATCGGCGGCTCCGCCTCGATCGACGCGCTGTTCGGGCCGGCCGCCACCCCCACGCCCCAGGAGGTCCTCGACAGCGTCGCCGCGATGATGGACGACCTCCTGGACGACCTGCTCAGCCGAGCGCGCAACCTGCGCACCACCCCCCGCCAGGCCGCCCTGGACTTCGCCTCGGTGGCGATCGACAAGCGCGGCGACCGCCCCTACGGCACCGGCCCGTACTCCCAGAGCGCGCTGCGCCGGGCCGCCCGTACCCGCCGCACCGTCATCGGCGCCACCTCCGGAGAGAACCGTTGAGCACCCTCACCCTGCCCGCAGCCAGGCCCCCGGCCAGCGCCACCGCCGCCGCCGCGGCCAGCGCCACCGCCACCGCCACCCCACCCACTCCGGACACGACGGGCACCATGCACACCGAAGCCGACGGCGGGTCCTGTACCCACGAGCGGGGGCACATCACCGACTCCCGTTTCTACGGCCACATCTACGCCACCGAGACCAGCCGCGAGATCTTCTGCGACGTCTGCCGCTTCCAGAGCTGGCTGGACGTCGAGGCCCAGCTCGCCCTCGCCCAGGCAGAGCTCGGCATGATCCCCCAGTGGGCCGCCGACCGCATCGCGCAGAGCGCGCGGGTCGGCCTCCTCGACCTGGACGGCGTCCGGGCCGAGATCCGCCGCACCGCACACTCGCTGGTCGGGGTCCTGCGGGCCTTCCAGACGGTGTGCGGCCCCGAGGCCGGCGAGTTCATCCACTTCGGGACCACCACCCAGGACATCCAGGACACCGGTCAGGTACTGGCCATGAAGCGGGTCCTGGACAACCTGCAGCAGCTGATCACCGGACTGGTGGCCCGCCTGGTCGAGATGTCCGAGGAGCACGCCGCCACCGTCGTGCTCGGCCGCACCCACGCCCAGCCCGCCCTGCCGATCGGCTTCGGACTGAAGGCCTCCGGCTGGATCGACGAACTGCTGCGCCACGCCGAGCGCATCGAGGCGATGCGGCCGCGCGTGCTGGTGCTCCAGCTCTTCGGCGGCGCCGGGTCCATGGCCGGCTTCGACGGCCGCGGCCCCGAGCTCCTGGAGCGGCTCGCCGAGCGGCTCGGCCTGAGCGTGCCCGACACCGGCTGGCACGCGGCCCGGGACCGCATGGTCGAGTACGTCTCCACCCTCGCGATGGTCGCCGGCACCCTGGGCCGCATCGCCGACGAGATCCGCACCCTCGGCAGGCCGGAGATCGGCGAGGTGCAGGAGGCCTGGTACCTGGGCAAGGTCGGCAGCTCCACGATGCCGCACAAGCGCAACCCCGAGGGCTGCGAGCAGATCGTCGTCATGGCACGGCTGGCCGCCGCCCAGGTCGGCACGGCGCTCACCGCCATGGGCGGGGACCACGAAAGGGACGGCCGTACCCTGCGCATGGAGTGGGTGTGCGTCCCGGACGTCTCGCACTACACCCTGACGGCCTGCGAGATCGCGACCCGGGTCCTGAAGGGACTGACCGTGCGGTCCGAACGCGCGCTGGCCAACGTGCTGTCCGTACGGGACCAGGTCGCCACCGAGAGCCTGATGCTCGCCTTCGCCGGCCACGTGGGCAAGCAGAGCGCCCACGAGCGGATCTACCAGCTGATCCAGCAGGGCATCACCGAGCAGCGGTCGCTGCGCGAACTCATCGAGGCCGACGGGGAGCTGGGTGCGGTGCTCACCGCCGAGGAGCTGGACGTGCTCTTCGACCCCGCGCAGTACCTGGGCGAATCCGTCCGCCTGACCCACCGGGTGACAGAGCGGGCCCGCGCCTGGCTGCGCGGGCGGGCCGACGCGGCCGCCTAGGGCACACCCCGCCCGTCCCGGGCCGCCGTTCCCGCCCGCCCGTCCCGGGCCGC